>CAMVQX010000010.1 GCA_947169755.1 uncultured bacterium | reverse complement strand
GTACTTTCTTTCTAAAAAGAAAGTACCTGCAGGGGTGCAGGGGCGGCATAAGCCCGGCAGTATGAATAAATACCCGCCTTAATCCTCCCTAATAATGGAGGAGATTTTTATACAACAAAACTATAATTTTTTGTATCAATTAAACGTAATAAAAATGGAGCTTTTTTATAAAGCTCCATTTGAATGTTTAATCATAAATTTATAAATGCTTTTCAATATTTGAAATAATTGTTGATTTTGGCATCAAACCTACCAATCTTTCAAGTGCTTTTCCATCTTTAAATACCAAAAGACTTGGCAGACCACTAATTGAATAGTCTTGTGCTGTTTTTAAATTCTCATCAGTATTAACTTTTACAAATTTAACTTTTCCTGAAAATTCATTTGCAACTTCATCCAAAACTGGTCCTAACTTTCTGCATGGTCCGCACCAAGGTGCCCAAAAATCAACAACTACAGGTTCTAATGAATTTAAAACCTCTTCCTGAAAATTTGCATCATTAATTTCTATTGCCATATCCTTCTCCTTATATTTACACTTTTTACCAATTTTACCATATAAAAAATTTTTATGCTATTATCTTAATAGAATTCTATAGGATAAGAAAATGGCTAGAAAAAAAATAATAGAAATTGTTCTTGATACAGAGACAACGGGGCTGGATTATACGAAGGAGAGGATGGTTGAATTTGCCGCAGTAAGACTTGAAAACGGCAAGATAAAAGATGAATTTCAAACCCTTATTAATCCGGAGCAGCACATCAGAAAATCAAGTATTGCAATACACGGAATTACTCCGGATATGGTAGCCGATGCTCCGACAGAAGCAGAGGCCATGCCTAAGATTTTGGAATTTATCGGAGATTATCCGATTGTTGCTCACAATTGTATTTTTGATTATTCATTTTTGAATGAAGCTTCTTTGAGAACCACCGGAAAAGAAATTGAAAACCCGAGAATTGATTCTCAACAAATGTTTAAGGAAATTTTTCCTGATTTGTTTTCTCACGGGCTTGAAGCTTTAACAGAAAAATTTAATGTCGATTTAAAAAATCACCACCGCGCAATGGCAGATACTATGGGGCTTGCACTTGCTTATCCAAAATTAAAAAAATTGTACCTCCAAAAATACGATTGGGAAGTAAAACAACTTGATAATGTTGAATATTTATTTGAAAGATTTTTAAGAATTCAGCAAACAGTAACAACTCTACAAGCTGAATTACAAGATTTGAAATCCGTTTTTAAACTCTATTTTGAGCAAGGCGGGCAGCCCATATGTTCTCAAAGCGGTGAAACTCTTGTTTACAATTCAAAACAATCTTTTGGATATGATTTACACCAAATAAAAGATGTTTTGGAAGAAGTAGGAGCTTTGGAAAAAGCCGTTAAAGTAAATACAGGTTTTATCGACAGATTGGTTTGCGGTTCAAGACTTGACGAAGAAAAGAGAGACATTATAAAAGACGCACGTCAAGAAATCACAGAAACACGAAACATACAGATTATAAAGGCAGGAAAATAATGTTGGACAAATTTATCCGATTTTTTAAAGAACCGGAAGTAAAACCGGTAACAATGAATGACGAAGAAGTAAAAAAGACATATTCAAAATTCAGATGGAGAATATTCTATTCCAGTTTTATTGCATATGTTGTATTCCATTTATGCCGTAAAAACATTGCAGTAGCACTTCCGGCAATGGGTGCTGATTTACATCTTTCAAATACCGAATTGGGTATTTTAGGTTCAACTCTTTATGTAACTTACGGTATCGGAAAATTTATTAACGGAATACTTGCTGACAAAGCAAATGTCAGAACATTTCTACCTACGGCTTTGATTTTGTCTGCAATATGCAACTTATGTTTTGTATTTAGTGCAACTGTTATAACACCGGGACACGTATCATTCTTTGGACTGCCATCTGCTACAATTTTACTTTGGATAATGGCATTTTTCTGGGGTGCAAACGGTTGGTTTCAATCTTGCGGATTCCCTCCTGTTGCAAAGAGTTTGTCATATTGGTTTTCTAACTCTGAGCGTGGTACAAAATGGTCATTATGGTCAACATCACATCAAATTGGTGTATTTGCATCCGTAATGATTTCAGGTATTGTAATTGATAAATTCGGCTGGCGTGCAGCATTTTATGTACCGGCTGTAATCTGTATTATAACAGGTATATGGTTATTTGAAAGACTTAGAGACAAACCGCAGACAATGGGACTTCCCGATGTTGAAAAATACAGAGAAGAACCTGCTGCCTGCACAAAAAGTGATGATAATGACGGAGATAACAGATCTTATTTTCAAATTTTCAAAGAAAATATTTTGTGCAATCCGGTTATCTGGATGCTTGCAATAGCTTATATATTCGTTTATATTATCCGTTTCGGTACTGAAGATTGGCTTGTAAAATATTTAGTGGAAGTTAAAGGGAATACTTTAACAATCGCAAGTTCAAAATTAAGCTCACTTGCCCTTGTTGGCGCATTTGGCGCAATTTTGGCAGGTGTAATTTCAGATAAAATTTATAAAGGCAACAGAACACCTATCAACATTGTATTTTTAATCTGTTTGATAATGAGTTTGCTTGCATTTGCTGCTAATCCTGTTGAAAGAGGATATTTGGATTATATTTATGCTGCAATGATAGGTATGTTTACATCAGGTCCTCAAATGTTAATCGGCGGGCTTTGCGCGGTAGAATCAAGTTCGAAAAAAGTTGCGTCAGCATCAATCGGTTTTACCGGTGTGTTTGGTTATATAGGTGCTGCATTATCATCAGGCGGAACCGGTGTTGTTGTTGACAAATTTGGTTGGAACGGTGCAATAGGATTCTGGACAATATCCACACTAATTTGTGTGGCAATTTGTACAATATTGCTTATATATCAAAAAAATAAAAGAAAAGCATAATTTACCGTTTAGCTTTCATTAAAAATTCCGACAACGTAAGAACTTTTACTGATTTTTTCGTTGTTTTGAGACCTTGCTTTAATCCTAAAATACAGGAAGGACAAGTCGTTATTACAAAACCGGCTCCGGTTTGGGCAATATTTTGTGCTTTATTTTTGGAAATATCAAGTGAAATTTTTCTGTTTTTCAGCGCAAATTCTCCTGCAAAACCGCAACATTCATCAAAATTTTTCATTTCGATATAGTCAACATTTTCACAATTTTCAAATAAAGATTTTACAAAATCAGCATTCTTTAAATGACAAGGTTTATGAAACGTTATCTTTAGAGGCTCTTCAAATTTGAATTTAACATTCAATTTTACTAACAATTCGCCTAATGATATAAATTTATCTTCGCTTAAATTTGAATACCCTTTCAAAGTACTTTCGCAACTGGCACAATCAGTTAAAATATAATCAAAATCAGCTTCATTAATTAATTTTAGATTATATTCTTTTACTTCTTCATACCTGTTCAGGTTTCCGCTTGACAAAAATGGAATTCCACAGCAATCAAAATCTTTTTCAATAATTTTTATATTTGGAATTTTAGCCAAAAGCTTATAAGTTTGCGGGAAAATATTTTCTGCACAACCTTTAAAGTACAAAATTTTTAAAGGTGTTTGCATTAAATCTTTGCTTTTTGCTAATGATTTTGGTTTGTTTATAAATTTAAAAAATTTCAGGATATTTCCGAACACAAATTTACTCTCTAAAAAGAAAATAAATTTCCCCAAAAATGTATTCTTTGCGTATTCATATTTTGCTGCCTCAAAAATTTTGCATACATCTATACCTGACGGACAAAATTCTGAACACTTTCCGCATTTTAAACACATATCAAGATACTTGTTTATATTTTTATTAAGCTTTAAATCCCCCTTTAATACTCCTTCAAGCATTACAAATTTCCCTCTGGAAACTGCACAATCGTTACCCGTCAATTTATAAATCGGGCAAACCGATTGACACAAACCGCATTTTGAACATTTGTTTATTTCTTCTTTGTAATCAGAGAGATTTTTCATATTTATATAATAGCACAGTTTGTTTTTGTGTATTTTTACGATATAATTTCTTCAAAAGGAGTATTTATGAGTTTACAAACAGCAGAACAATTTGAAGAAAATGAACAATTTACACAAGCATTTGAAGAATATAAAAAATTACACGAAAAAAATCCTAATGATTTGAGTATTTTAGAAAGACTCGGGCATCTGTCTATAGTTTTGGATAACAAAGAAGAAGCCGCAAAATATTATTCGCAAATATTAGAATCTGACACAACAAATATGCTTGCATACGAGCAATTGATGGACATATACGCAGAAACTGACAGATATAAATACTATATTTACAGAGGTAATTTGCACATAGTTGACCACAAACTTGAACATGCTATTAATGACTATAAAAAAGCAATTGGCGCGACTCAAGACGATAAAGAAATTACTAATGCGAGATTTGTACTTGGAACTTTGCTCGAACAATCAGGTGATAACTTGAAAGCAATTGACGAATACTTAAAGGTTTTAGACTATGAAAATGTTTCCGAAGATGTTTATATTCGTCTTGCAAAACTTTACGTTAAAGAAAATGCAACCTCTAGTGCTGTTGAAGTTCTTGAACGTGCGGAAAAAAATGGTTTGAATTCAACTAACATAAAAGAATTATTATCTGATATGTATATCCAAAACGGAAATGCTGAAAAAGCATTGGAATCAACATCGGATGAATTAACAAAAGTAAGATGTCTTTTAGATATGGATAAAAAAGATGAAGCTTTTGAAAAATTGCAATCTATGGAAGGTCAATATGGACATATTGCACAATACCATTCATTAAAGGCACAATATTACTATATGACAGGTGATTTTGAAAAAGCATTAGCAGAAGTTGAGGAATTTAATAAAGCAGAACCAAATTCCCCACTTACTTATCAAATGCGCGCATTAATTTTTGAAGAACAAAAAGACGATTACAAAGCTCATCTTAATTGGGGTAAATATAATTTAGTCAGAAAAAATACAGATATTGCCATAAACGAATTTTTAAACGCATATCAATTAAAAAATGACGATTTGGAACTTTTGAATACTCTTGGGGCTTTATTAGAAGAAAATGGCGATAAAAACCATGCCATGGAGTTTTATGAAAGAATATCAAAACTTGATGAAACAGACAGAAATGCTCTTGAAAAATTGGCAGCTTTTAGAGAAAGCATTGGCGACTATGCAATGCAGGCAGAATATCTTTTAAAATTATACAAACTTGATAAGCGCAATTCTACTGTTGTCAGAATGTTAGGTGAAGCTTTTGAAAAAAGCCACAACAAACCTGCTGCCGTTGAATGCTATGAAAAATATATGGAAATCGGCAAAGGTAATCCTGATTACGAAAAAATTCAAAAGAAACTCGAAAAACTTTCAAATACTTCATCTGCCGATGAAGAAGGATTTTTGGATAAAATTATCGGCTGGTTCAGCAAAAAATAATGTTAAAGTAAAGTACCCAGCATACCCGTATATGCAAACATAAATGCCGCATAAGTGAATCCAATTATAATTGCAAGTATAATCATTGCAAGGTGCTTAAAGGCGCTCATGGTCGCATCTATGGCTATTTCCAATCTCTTGTCAATTGTTACTGAAATATCTCTAAATGCTTTGCTTAAAGTACCTGATTTTTCACTTATTGAAATCATGCTGAAAAACACAGAAGGTAAAGCTTTTGTTTCACTGTAAGATTTTTCCAATGTATTACCTTTTCTTGCAAGTGATGAAGCTTTTTCCATTTTTGATTTTATTTTATAATTTTTGATAGTTTTATTTGCTAATTCCATTCCCGAAGGTAAAGGTACTCCTGCTTCATAAGAAATAAATAATACTGTCATGTAATTTGCAAGATTCAAATACTGAATAAAGTCAGAAATTTTTGGAATTTTTAATAAAAATGCATCTATTTTAGCTTTAGTGTCAGGGTTTTTAAGCAACATAATCATAGCTCCAATACCTGCTGCGATTATAATTAATATAAGCCCCCAAAAATTCGATATAAACTGCAATGTTCCAAAGAAAGTTTGTGAAATTAGCGGCATATCAGCACCCTGTTCTCTAAAAACTGCTTGAAAACTCGGATACACCAAAACTGCAAAAACAGGTAGCACTAAAACTAAAAGGCTGCACAAAAATCCCGGATATATAGATGCTCTTATAATTCTCGATTTTATGTAGGCTTGTTTTTTCAAAAGTACAAGTATTCTTTCGAGGGTTGCTTCCAATTTTCCTGAGGTTTCACCGGCTTTCACAAGTCCTATATAAACATCTCCAAAAACATCTTTAAAAAGATATTCTAAAGCATCAGAAAAAGTCATTCCGGTATATATGGCTTTTTGTAATTTTTCACATATTGCCCTAAGTTTAAAATCCCTGTTATTTTTTTCAAGAATATCAAGTGCTTCCATAATAGGAATTCCGGAAGAAAGAAGATCCTGAAGTCCTGAAGTAAAAAATATTTTATTATTCAAACTCAAATTATTTACAGATTCTTTTCTAATTGCAGGTCGTTTATCTATATCATAATCATCTTGAGCTGAAACTTTTGTCGGAATAAGACCAAGCTCTCTGATTTTTTCGCGAGCATTACGTGCATCAATCGCCTCAATCTCTCCTTCAATTAATTCATTCACATTGTTCAATGCTTTATATTTAAAATTAGTCATAAAAAAATTTTACATTATTTAAAATCAATTTACAAGTTGATATCTGTTTTTAAGAAACATCATCTTATCAGTAAAAAAAAGACCGCTTATGCGGTCTTTTTTATTTTAATTATATAACGGAGCTAGCTTTGCCGATTGTTGGGGAATAACCCCCTCTTCAATTGATTGATAAACTCTGTAATCAATTACCGGGAAGCAATTATCAATACTTTCAATTTCCCTCAATTTTGCATCGTCAATATGTCCGCTTTCTATCATATCGCAGATAGATTCAAATCTGTCAACATGTTCTCTAAATCTGTCTGTTGCATAATCCTTAGCTTGCCATGTAGTAATCAAGAACGGCCAATCCGAACTTTGCAATAACAGATTTTCTCTTGCCATCTGATTTAATGCTCTGTGCAAAAGCTTGTCTTCAGGTATCATAGGATATCTGTCAGCCAAAGCAGAAGCACGTTTTTCACAAGCATGAATTATTGGCCACATCCATTCTGTCAAATGGTTATTCCATACATAGAAATGACCGCCTTGTCCCCAAGAGCTTTCAGGAATCTGAATTGCTTCTTTTGGAGGATGCTGATGAATATATTCACCTGCAGTCAATCTCTCAACTTCAGGAAGGTATGTATTGAATTTTTTGATAACTTGTTTAATAAATTCAACACCTTCAAACCACCAGTGACCGAATAACTCAGTATCAAAAGATACCATAACAAGACCTTCTTCGCCTTTTGCTTTTTTATAATCATTAAGCATATGGTAAATCAAAGTTGTATAGTGATCTGAATTTTCATTAACTTTATTTAAAGCCAAAACCGGATCATAAAGCATCTTGTCACCTAAATCGGTTTTTGGAGAAGTTATTCTCCAATAATGCATACCGGAATTAGCATCTTTTCTGTGAAATTCTCTATAGCAACCGTCACCTGGGTATCCGTCTGCAGCAGACCATACCTGATAACCTGCCCTTTCATTTCTGCCCATTACTGCAACCTGCGCATCAGGAAGCCAATATGCAGAATATGTATCATACCCTGTAGGTGCTCTGTCAGGCAGCGGAATATATTCAATATTTCCGTAAACACCAATTACACGTCTGTTACCGATAGAATTTCCGCCTTCTATAACGTGAGATTCAGTAAAGAAGTATTCTATATCGTTGTTTTGTAAAGTTACTTCAATTGCCGGTCTCCAATGTTTTTGGCCGTCTTTGCCAACATATTCATAACCTTGTCTGTATGCACATTCAGGCAACCAACACCCGCATGCTTTTTTACCGAATAGTCTTTTTGTCGTATCAGCACCAACTTTGAACTGAGCATTTAAGTTTGCGTCAGTTGCCAAAAGCGGTGAAAATCCGTGAGTTGCACCTGAAGTTGTTATTTCAATACAACCTAAATCTTGATATTTTCTGAATTGACCAATTAAATCCATTCCGTATTTATTGACAAATGAGTCTTTTATATGCATAAACCAGTCATAGTAGTATTTTGCAAGATATTTCAAATGTTGAGAATGCGGTACTTTTTCATCAGGATATCGTTCCAAATCTTTTGAAACCTTTGCAATTCTTGAATCCAAATATTTTACAAACCCTTGTTTTAAGTGCTCATCATTCAACTGCTCGGCAAGTATCGGGGTAATACCAACCGTTAATTTTGCCTTAACACCTTCTTCATAAAGCTCTGAAATTGCATTTAACAAAGGAACATATGTTTCTGCCATACATTCATAAAGGTTTTCTTCCCCGAAAGGCCACATGCCTGCTTTTCTGTAATAAGGAAGATGGCTGTGTAACATAAATACAAATTGTCCAATTGACATAGATTTGTGCCTCCAATTTAGTGAATTATTATATAACTATAATTCCTACTCACATTATTAGTTATACCACAATAGGGTAAAAAATATAATCCTCCAGAACTAATTCTAATGTGTAATTGTTACAAAAGTTTACATTTAATTTTAAGTGTGATATTTGAACCTTTACATTTCTTAATACAAAAGTAAATTTTTTTACAGAAAAATACTTTATATACATGTAAGGTTAATTTTGGAGTAGTTTATGTTAGGCGAATACGATGTACCAATAATGTACCAAGATTTGGGAAATTATATGCCAAGTCCAATGATGGGCGGAATGATGCCCGGGATGATGCCTATGTATCCTTCATACCTTGGCGATGTACATATGCAGCAGTTACCGGAAAGAGATATGGTTGAGTTAACTAACAAAAAAGATAGTCAAGGCAAAAAGACTGCCAAACTACTTGCCAAAATAATCGGAGCAGCATTGCTTATAGGATATATTCCGTATTTTAGAAAACAGATAACTAACGCAGGCGGCATCGGAAAATATTGTAAAAATAATTGGACAAAACTAATAGATGCAATCAAAAAGATTAGATAAAATGCAAGATTGAAAATCTTGCATTTTTTATATATAATTGGGACTAAATTTAGGAGGGAAATATGGCAAAAGATTGTAGTTTTGATATAGTTTCGGAATTTGACAGACAAGAACTTGTTAATGCTGTCGACCAAGTTAAAAGAGATGTTTCATCACGATTTGACCTTAAAGATTCCGGTTCTGCCGTTGAACTTGATGCTGATAAAGAAATTACCATTACAACAAGTGATGATATGAAATTGAGAAATATATACGACATTCTTCAATCGAAACTTGTTAAAAGGAATTTAAGCACAAGAATTTTAGATCCCCAACCGGTTGAAAATGCTTTAGGCGGAAAAGTTCGTCAGGTTTATAAATTAAAAAAAGGACTAAACCAAGAGCTTGCTAAAAAGATTGTATCAGATATAAAAGATTCAAAGAAAAAAGTACAAGCATCAATTCAGGGTGATCAAATAAGAGTTTCAGGTAAAGATAAAGATGTTTTACAAGAAGTAATACAACTTTTGCGTGCAAATGAAGAAAAATACGATTATCCTTTGCAATTTACAAATTACAGATAAAAAAGCGTCCTTAAAGGACGCTTTTTTTAGAAACATATTTCTTATATTACTTTACAGCTTTTTGTGCGGCTTCAAATACAGCAGTAAAGGCATCTGCATCTTTTACCGCCAAATCAGCAAGCATTTTTCTGTTTACTGTAATATTAGCTTTTTTGCAAGCACTTACGAATCTTGAATAGCTCATGCCGCGTTCTCTAACGGCAGCATTTATTCTAACAATCCACAAACGGCGCATATTACGTTTATTAGTACGTCTGTCTCTGTAAGCATATTTTAAAGCTTTCATAACAGCAGTATTGGCAACTTTAAATATTCTGCTTCTAGCACCAATAAAGCCTTTAGCTAATTTTAAGATTTTTTTATGTCTTTTGCGTAATACATTACCACGTTTTACTCTCATTATCTGCCTCCTTTTTTGTTTCTGTAAGGTAATTCATGCGAAATCAAGTTAAAATGCGATTTAGAAATCGTAATTGTCTTGAAAATTCTGCGTTTTCTTGAAGCAGATTTGTGTTGAAGCAAGTGACCAATACCTGCTTGTCTTCTGATAATTTTACCTGTTGCAGTAACTTTGTAGCGTTTTGCAGCAGATTTGTGTGTTTTCATTTTTGGCATTTAATTCTCCTTTCTGCCACCTCAAACAGATTAAATTCTTCGGCTTGAAATGGGGTTTATTACACAAGTTCAGGCATACCAAAGCCATAAACTGTAAAAAAATTATATTACACTAAAAAACAGAATGCAACGTATTTTTATGCATAAGTAAATTTTTATTAATATTTAGAGAATTTGATATGATAATAGAGTATAATAAAAAATGAAAAGGGAGGGCATATGAGGCACAAATTCGGATTTACTTTAGCAGAAACTTTACTGACACTAACCATTATAGGTGTTGTATCAGCTATAACATTACCTTCAGTTGTTGGAAATTATGAAAAAAAGGTTGTCGGAGTAAAACTTCATAAATTTTATTCACAAATGAATCTTGCTTTGGCTCAATATCTTAAAGATAACCACATGGTTCCTCAAGATATGACTTCCCCTACTGCACAAACAACAGCGGCTACAAAAAATTGGTGGGCAGATACAATTGGGCCAAGTTTCTCTGACGCACGTGAATTTACATCAACTCTTTCTGACAGTAATCAAAAATATTGTGTTGCTCTAAAAGATGAAACTGCATTTTGTATAAAAAGAGATACCAATGACACAAACAACACTAATATACAATTTTATACCGAAGCAAAATATGCAGATAAAGCTCCTTACGACGGAAAACACGGATATTTATTTGTAATATCCAGAGGCAAATTATATGCATCTGTACCAACTATAGATACTACATTACCGACAAGAGCCTTATTGTTGGATAGCTGCAAAAAGTGTAACTACAGTAACAGCGGGAACACAAATCCCGGTAAATGCCACGCTTGCTCACGTTTGATACAAATTGACGGTTGGGAATTAAAGAACGATTATCCGTGGAAAAAAGAATGCGTTGGTTCAAGTTGTAATTAGAAAAATCTTGCTAATTAGTAGAACTTTTGCACAACCGGCAAATTAACACCGCCAACAAATGCCTTCTCGGTTAGCCTTACACCAAGACATCCTTGATGGCGTTTAAATTGCATACGATAAATTTTCTTCACAACTTCTTCAACAATTTTTTTGTCATATTTTTCACAAATTTCACCAACAGATTTATTTTGTTCTAAATACATTTCAATAATATCATCAAGAATTGCATATTCAGGAAGTCTGTCCTGATCTTTTTGGTTTGGATGAAGCTCTGCGGAGGGAGCTTTATCAATAGTCTCCTGAGGAATGATTTCACGGTCTTTATTGATGTAATTTGCAACTTTATAAACATTTGTTTTTGTTAAATCACAAATCATATTGTATCCGCCCGCCAAATCACCGTATAATGTTCCAAATCCCATTGCGCTTTCGGATTTGTTACCGGTCGATAGCAGAAGATAACCGTCACGGTTTGAATAAAACATCAGAATCAAACCTCTTAAACGAGCTTGAAGATTTTCTTCAGCCAAATCGTGTTTGCTTTCTTTTGTTGCCATAAACGCTTCAAATAACGGCGTTATAGGCTCTGTAATTGTTTTTATGCCAAGATTTTCAGCTAATTTTAAGCTATCAACAACGCTCCCTTCTGATGAAAACATACTCGGCATCAAAACCCCAAGAACATTTTTAGGGCCAAGAGCTTTTTGCGCTAAAACTGCGGTTAACGCACTATCGATACCTCCGGATAAGCCCAATACAACTTTATCGATACCGGTATTTTCACAATATTCTTTAAGCGCAAATGTTGTAACTTTTATAATTTGCTGTTCTATTGGTTCTTCACTAAATTCTATAGAACGGCCAAAATCAACTGTTTCACTATCTTCTTCGCAAATAGGCATTTGAAGAACAATGTCATTATTGGTATTTTTTGCAAAACTCCCGCCGGCATATACACTTTCATCTGCTAATCCAATTGTATTTATGTATACAAAATTTGTTTTAACTTCAATATTATCAACAAAATCTTTGTATGTGTTCATTGCATAATATCTGTTTTTGCAAAGTACGAAAAGATCGCATTCAACATCTTCTAAAAATGCATCAGATACAAAAATTTTTTTACCGCTAATTTCAAAGAAGCCGTCTTCACTTACTTCAACAGAACCATCTCTTATTAAAATATCACCAATCAATATATTTTGCTTAAAATTTTTATCCGCAATTTTTTGATAGAACTCAATTTGCGCATTTTGACAATCTCTATCCAGCAATAAATCTTTGCCGCCAATTTCCTCTAAATCAGCTTGAGGGAAAATTATCAAATCACATTCTGAATTGACATTTTTTATAATATTTTCATAATTAAATTTAAAATCGCCTGTTTTATATTTTATTTGTGCAAGTGTAATTTTCATACAATTTCCTTATTAAACTATTCTAATTTTAAATAATTAACTTTTTCCCAACTCAAATCGAGATATTTCACTTTTGTTTTAACTTGTTTTACTTGAGGCAAAATCGACGGAATTCTTTCTATACGTTTAAATACAGATTCATCAAGTTTACCCAATCTTATATTTACAGTATTTATTTTTACATAAACATCATTAGAACGTCTCAAATCAACATATTCAACAGGTTCTTTTGAATATGTTTCAATATATCTGACAATTTTTTGAATTTCTTTAAGCTTTTTCAAATCCCATTTGTGATAGTCATTACCTTTATTGCCATAGGACAAAACTAAAATTGTCTTATATGACTTATTTAACGGGAGAAAATCTTTTCCGATAAGTTTACCGTCAGTTGTGAAAAATGCAACAGGCGGAGCTTTAACATCAGGAGCAACTGTAATAAATGGGGTACGTTCTCTTAAAATTATCTGCATTCTGGCAGGAAAAGCATAACGTCTGATATAAACATTTTCAACCGGATCAAGCTGCATTAACTCTTTTTTTATTGCATTTGTCCTTGCCATATAAATAGGAACATTCGGAACATCACTGTTTTTTAAAAGCATAAGAATTTTATGGGTCGGAACAATGTTATTATTTATAATTTCAATAGCATTATTACCAACCTTATTAAAGGAATCCTGATGCATATACAATCCTTTCACATTCCAAAAATAAGAAAATCCCAAAATAATTCCCACACTTAGGAAAAATCTCACAACCGCCCGAAAACGTTCCTGCTTCAAACGGCCTTGACGAACAACTCTCTCTCTTCGTTTTTTCTTTACAAAACGTTTGCCGACCTGTTCTTCAACAACAATCTCTTCTTCTTCAACTATTTCTATTTCTTGTTCATTTTGACCTGTTTGGTCTAATTCTTCATCCATTATTTATTTAAACCTGCGCTGTTCATTATCAATTGTACCAAATTGTCATAATCTATGTCCATAGCTTTTGCTTGAGCCGGAAGATCACTCATTGTCGTCATTCCCGGACTCGTATTAATTTCCAAAAGATATGGAATATCATTCATCATCATAAAATCAATTCTCGAAACGCTTCTGCATCCGGCAGTTTCAAATGCTTTTACCGCAACTTCTTTTACATGTTTTGTAACATCAGGCGATAAATTGGCCGGACAAATAAAATCTGACATGCCGCTTGTATATTTTGCCTCAAAATCGTACCATTCATTCTTAGGTCTGATTTCTAAAATTTCTGTTGCAAAAGCTTTTCCATCACGTTCTAAAACTCCGACTGTAACAAAAAATCCGTCAATAAATTCTTCAATCAAAACATCATCATTATATTTTATTGCAGTATCATATGCAGCTCTGAGATCTTCTTTTTTATCAACTTTTGTCATACCAAAGCTTGAACCTTCACAGACAGGTTTTACAAACAAAGGATATTTTAAGTCCTTTGTTTTTTCAAACAAATCGTCCCCTTTTCTGACAAAAGCTGATTTTGCCATCGGAATATCTTTGCAAGTCGATAAAATTCTTTTTGTATATTCTTTGTTCATGCAAAGTGAACTTGCCATTACGCCGCAACCGGTATAAGGTATGCGCAAAATTTCTAAAATCCCTTGGATACAGCCATCTTCACCATATTTACCATGCAGAGCGTTAAACGCATAATCGTAATTACCTGCCTTTAATTTATTAGCAATGTCTTTATCGACAATAACAAGCTCTGCATTTTTAAAACCTAATCTTTTTAATGCATCATAACAACCTTGTCCTGAACGCATTGAAACATCTTTTTCCGATGACATCCCACCTGCCAAAACAGCTATTTTTGCGTTTTTATCTATTGTACTTTCAACAACTTGCATAATTCTACCTCTTCTTCATTATCGCCCAAATACCGTATTTCAGGCATTAGCTCTATACCAAATTTTTCTTTGACTCTATTTTGCATCATAAACATCAAACTTAAAACATCCTTTGAAGCCGCATCACCTGCATTTATTATAAAATTTGCATGATTTTCCCAAACTTCAGCTCCACCGACTTTTAAACCTTTTACGAAACATTCGTCCAAAAGTTTACCCGCAGAATTCCCTTCAGGGTTTTTAAATATGCTGCCGCAATTTGGCAGAGCGAGCGATGGTTGATGAGATTGTCTAAAATTCAAATTTTCATCCATTTGTTTTTTTATTTCATCGGGATTTTTTTGTACCAATTCAAATTCAGCTTCCAATACAATATAGTTTTTATCCTGACAAATCGAATGCCTGTAAGAAAAATCCATCTCCCCTTTTGACAATGTTTTTATTTCTTTTCCGTCATATATTTTTGCGGATTTAAAGATATTTGAAACTTCTTGCCCATGTGCTCCGGCATTCATATAAACCTCTCCGCCGACACTTCCCGGAAAACCTATCATAAATTCCAAACCGGACAGACCGTGTTCTGCAACTTTTTGAGCAAGTTTTGGGCCTCTGACACCTGCACCCGAAATAACTTTTTGACCAGAAATTTCTATTTTTTGCAATTTGGCAGTCGAAATGACACCACCACTATAGCCAAATGATGAAACCAACGTATTTGATAAATTACCAATAACAGGCAATTTCCCCAACTGCAAAAATTCATCAATTGTCTCAGGAAAATAAACTTTTGCTATTTTGCCGCCAATTTTAAACGAAGTATGATTTTTAATTTCATAATCTTCTTCAATGAGCAACTTCACAAACCTCATCTTTTATTGAAACAAGTTCTTTGCTTAAATTAGTAATAGTACCTGCCCCAAGTCCGATAACTACGTCATTTTCTTCTAATGCCGGATACAATTTTGCGGCAACTTCAGCAATTGAACCCGGAATATATTTACAAGGTATAGAAAGATGTTGCGCCAAATCACACGTAAAATTCTTTGAATTTACACCCTCAATTTCATCTTCTGACGCTGCATAAACATCTGTTACTATAACTTCATCAACCCCGTCAAATGCATCCAAAAATTCATTCCAAAGATTTTTAAGTCTTGTATATCTGTGCGGTTGAAATACTGCAATTATACGCTTATCCGACATACCTTCCGCAGAAGAAAGTGTTGCTTTAATCTCAGTCGGATGATGTGCATAATCATCAAAAATAGTAATTCCGTCAAATTCCGCAACTTTTTGGAAACGTCTTCCCATTCCTGAAAATGTCGCAAAATGAGGTTTTACAAGTTTTATATCGACTCCTGATTGATGCAAACTTGCAATAACAGATAACGCATTATAAACATTGTGTTTGCCCCTTAAAATTATCGTCAGGTCAGTTAAAAAATTATTTTTGTAATAGATGTCAAAAGTTGTACAATCAGAAAGAAATTTGATATTTTTAGCAGTATAATCCGCCTCTTCATCAATTCCGAAAGTAACAGTCTTATGACTGTGAAGCTCCCTTGTTGCTTTATTGTCATTGTTAACTAAAACAACAGAGTTTTCCGGCATATTTGAAATAAATTTTTCAAAAGTTTCCAATATGGATTTCAAGCCGTCTTTATAAAAATCTAAATGATCAGCCTCCAAGTTATTTATCACACAAACATTAGGAGTATATTTAACAATAGTACCGTCGCTTTCATCAAGTTCTGCCACAAAATACTTTCCGTCCTGACATTGCGCATTTATACCCAATTCAGGAATAATTCCGCCGACTACAAAAGAAGGCTTTAAACCGGCTTTTTCCAACACATATGAACAAAGTCCGCTTGTTGTAGTTTTACCATGAGTTCCCGAAAATCCCAAGAAAAATTTTCCCCATTTTGAAATTTCAGCCAAAATATCTGAGCGGTGATAAACTTTCAAGCCAAGCTCCCTTGCCCTAATCATTTCAGGGTTAGTTTCTCTTATTGCCGTACTTGCAACAATAGTGGCATCAGACGGAACGTTTTCCGCTCTTTGCCCTATATAAACTGTTGCCCCCAGTTTTCTTAATTTATCAATATATTTGCTGTCAACAATATCTGAGCCTGAAACTTCGCAGCCGTTTTCGAGCAAATACTTTGCCAAACCGCTCATTCCAACTCCGCCAATAGCAATAAAATAATATTTCTTATTCAAAATTATATACCTCTCCCTAGCGTTTTCTTTTATTATAATACAGAAAATACAAATACTGACGGAATTTTACTATTTGTAAAGATTATAATTTTTGAATAGTAAAAATTTTTCAATTTATAAAAAAATTCCCCATTACCGGGGAAATTTTTTATTTTACGACTATATTAACCAATTTTTTCGGAACTACAATGGTTTTTACTATTGTTTTTCCCGTTGTTAGCTCTTTTATCTTGCCACTTGAAAGTGCCAGAGATTTCAATTCATCTTCCCCTAAACCTTCATCAGCTTCTATTTTATCTTTTACTTTTCCGTTAATTTGGACAACTAAAGTAATCGAACTTGCTTTTGCAAGATTTTCATCCCATTTTGGCCAGTCTTGCGTATGAATTGAACCTTCACAACCCAACTCATGCCAAGCTTCTTCGCATAAATGAACTGCAACAGGGGACATCAACTTGATTAAGTTAAGTATAGCAAAACTCAAGACGGATTTATCTTCATCATCTAAATCGGATTTTTTACCACACCAATCATATATCGCATTTACAAGTTCTCTATACTTGGAAATTACAGTATTGAATTGGAATTCGTTATTTATATCGTTTGTAATTCCTTTTATAGAGATATGAACAATTCTTACCAAATCGTCATTTTCTTTTTTCAAAGATACAGGTAATGCTGCATTTATATTGATATTCTTTGCATTTGTTGATATCAATCTCCAAACTCTGTTCAAGAATTTGTAACACCCTTCTACACCAGCATCTGACCAGTCAAAATCTCTTGCCGGCGGAGAATCAGAAAGTATAAATAACCTTGCGGTATCAGCTCCGTAATTTTCAAATATTTCATCGGGATCAACTGTATTTCCTTTTGATTTTGACATTTTTGATCCGTCTTTTAATACCATACCTTGAGTTAAAAGATTTTTGAACGGCTCATCAAAGCTCAAAAGTCCGCAATCTCTTAAAGCTTTTGTAATAAATCTTGAATACAAAAGATGCAAAATTGCGTGTTCAATACCGCCTACATACTGATCAACGGGAAGCCAATGATCGACTTTTGATTTATCAAAACATTTTTCTGAATTTTTCGGATCGGAATAGCGCATATAGTACCAACTTGAACACATAAACGTATCCATTGTATCCATTTCACGTGTAGCATGGCCGCCGCATACAGGACAAACTGTATCCTTAAACGTTTTTGAAGTTGTAATCGGAGATTTGCCGACAACTGTAAAATCAACATCTTTTGGTAATAATACAGGCAATTGATCTTCCGGTACGGGTTGGATTCCGCATTTATCACAATACACAACAGGGATTGGAGCTCCCCAATATCTTTGGCGTGAGATTAACCAATCACGAAGCCTATATTGCGTTTTAAATTCGCCAAAACCCTCATCTACTGATTTTTGTGTAATAGCTTTTTTTGCTTCAGTATTTTTCATACCGTTAAATTCACCTGAATTTATAAGAACACCTTCATCAGTATATGCCGCATCTTTGCAATCTGAAGGATTTTCAGGATTTTGTATAACAACTTTCATTGGAAGATTATATTTCTTAGCGAAATCAAAGTCCCTTGTATCATGAGTAGGAACAGCCATTACAGCACCCGTTCCATATTCAGCCAAGGCATAATCTGCAGTCCAAAGCGGGAAAATTTCTCCGTTAAACGGATTTTTACAATGTGTTCCCAAAGGAACACCTGTTTTTACACGCTCAGTGGATAATCTTTCAATTTCAGACATTTTACGTGCATTTGCTCTGTATTGTTCAACTGCATCTTTATTTGTTGAAGTCGTAAGCTTTTCGATATCTGCATATTCAGGAGCTACAACAAGATATGTAATACCATAAACCGTATCAGGCCTTGTTGTATAAACAGGAACTTCCATTTTTTCACCTGACGGTGCATCTATAACAGGAAATTTAAAAATTGCACCTTGTGATTTTCCAATCCAGTTTGCCTGCATCGTTTTTACATTATCACCCCAGCCGGTAAGTTTTTCCAGATCTTCAAGCAAAACCTCAGCATAATCAGTAATCTTTAAAAACCATTGAGAAAGATATTTTTTCTCAACGATATGGTCGCATCTCCAGCATTTGCCATCAATAACTTGTTCGTTAGCGAGTACAGTGCCGCATTCATCACACCAGTTTACAGCAGCTTCTTTTTTGTATGCCAAACCTTTTTTATAAAGCTGTAGAAAGAGCCATTGTGTCCATTTGTAATAATCGGGTTTGCAGGTTGTAACTTCTCTGTCCCAATCATAAGAGAGTCCAAGCATTTTCAATTGTTTTGTCATATAGGCAATATTTTCAACAGTCCATTTTTCAGGATCAGCACCATGCTTCATTGCAGCGTTTTCAGCAGGCAAGCCAAAACTATCCCAACCCATAGGGTGCAAAACATTATAGCCGTTCATTTTTTTGAAACGGGCAATAACATCTGTGATAGTATAGTTCCTTACATGCCCCATATGCAATTTACCAGACGGATATGGGAACATTGATAGAGCAAAATATTTGGGTTTATCACTTTCATCAGGGGTATTAAAAACTTTATTTTCTTCCCAAATTTTTTGCCACTTTTTTTCTATTTCCTGCGGAAAATATGCTTCTTTCATTCTTTTTCTCTCCAATCTTCAAAAGAATATTAACATAAAAATGATTTTTATGTATAATGTAATTATGAAAAAGATATCCGTTTTATTAATTTTGGCTTTATTATTAATCACAGTACAAACACCTGCACAGGCAGGATTTATTGCTAACCAGAAAGCCCGTATTGAACAAAATAGAATTTACAAATCAACTATTCAAGACATTAAAAATATCATTGAGAAACAAGACGAATACGCTAACAAACACGATTATGACGGTATTTATAAATTATATTCCGATGACTTTGTAAATTCCGACGGGTTTGACAAAAGCGCATATTTTAAACTAATAAAAGAGACTTGGGAAACTTATCCTGATATAACGTACAAAACTGAAATTAAAAATATAGAATTTACTGACAACTATGCGACTGTTTTTGTAAAAGAAATTGCAGTCGCCGCACCAAAAGAAAAATTCGGTGATTATGAAACAGTCGGCGAATTATATTCTGTTGCAAAAACTGTTTATCACTTTGAAAAACACGGCAGCGATTGGCTAATAAATTCAGAAAAAGTTATTGAAGAAACTTCAACTTTAAAATACGGTTCTGCAAGATATATGAATGTTGAACTTTATGTTCCAAAACAAATAGGTTCAGGCAAATACTACACAACTACACTAAAAATTGATGCACCTGAAGATATGGTTTGTGTCGGCTCAATAGGCAGAGAAAAAATCATTTATCCTCAAACCAAAGCTGATGATGCTTTCAGAAGAATATCTGACGGTTCTTTGGAACGGGTATTTTTGGCAAATACAGACAATGTAAATGAATATGCAGTAGCATCTGTCGGAATTACCCATGCTGAAAAAGCTTTTGATGAAAAACATATTAAAGTCTATATGAACGGTTTGGCTTTTGTTATGACAAGAGTAAATGTAATTCCTGAAAACAAATTTATAAAAATTGAGGAAAATAATGAGCAAAACAAGTAAATTAATCTATTTTGTAATATGCTATTTTTTCTTTGTTTTCACGAACATATATTTATCTCAAATAATTGTTGAAAATTTAACAAACGGATATAAATTATCCAATCCTGTTTTTTCGCTTAATTATGTCCAAAATACCGGTGCTGCATTCAGTATATTGAAAGATGCGCGTGAAATTTTAATAATTTTAGCGGTTGTTGCTCTTGTATTACTGTTTATATATGTTTTAAACCATATAAAATCAATGTCTTTAAAAATGTGCTTTTTTATAGCACTCCTATCCGGCGGAATCGCAGGAAATCTTCATGAAAGAATAGCATTTGGATTTGTAAGAGATTATTTCCAATTAAATTTTATAAATTTTCCCGTATTCAACATTTCTGATATTTCTATAAATGTCGGAGTCATTGCATTAATTATTTTAATTTTACTAAAACATACAAAGTAATTTACATTTATTTATAATTTGTATATTTTTGTTTTATTTTTGTTAACATATAAAAAAATAAGGCAAAAAAATTTTTGTTCATTTTTTAAAAGAAGAGAAAAGGATTTATATGCAAAACACATTAATTAAAACTCTGCCTGAAACAAAAAGATCAATCCCTCAATCTGAAACAAACCTTTGTCTTTATACAGAAAGAGAATTGAATAAGATATTTATGGAAGAATTATCTTCCGAAAATTCTATTTTTAAAAAAGTAAATCGTTCTGCCATTCACAAAATGGCATTATTTTTATCAGGAATGATTAACCGTTCTTGTTCAATCGGCATTGCCGGTGAAACCGCAAGCGGAAAATCAACCATTGCCCTGGATATAATTAATACAATCGAAAAATTTGCATATGACTACAACATCTGTAATGCAATTACTCGCATAAATACAGATGACTATTATTATGACAGATCTGAAATGGTAAAAGCTGCAGGAAGTTTTGCAGAATTTGCAAAACATTATGACCTAGATATACCTGAAGCTCTCGAACTCGAACTAATGAAAAAGCATATAAAATCTCTTTTAGACGGTGAAGTTACATATTTGCCTGAATACGACATGTCAGGCACTGCAATAAGACACAACAACGCTAAATTAGCTTTACCGTCAAAAATAATCATATCCGAAGGTTTATTTACTTTGACACCAAAAGTCGTTGATGCTTTTGATTTTAAAATTTATGTTGATGTTTCACATTCTGTTCAAAAGGAACGTTTCTACAGACGCGCTGCAGAACGTAACCTCGGAGATTCCGCAGATGAAGTATATGAAAATGCATCATCAAAGGCAAAAACATATATTCACCCGACTTCCGCAAAAGCTGATATTATCTTGTCAGGCGAAGCAGACAGAGAAAATTACAGAATTTTTATAAACAAAATAATAGAACTTATAAAAGTTATAAAATATTAACAGGGATTTTTACAACAACCTTTTTTACTTGTTTACAGCCTGTTGAAATTTGAGGTTTGTGCGCTTCCCAAGTATTTATAAATGCAGATTTGTACGGGGTTAAAATAACTCCATCGACCGATTTTGCAGGATTTCTAAAAAACATAACATCGCGTTTTTCATCATATGCTTCCGATACATCAAGCCCGTTCACAGGGGTATAGTCAAGTCTTTCTTCGCCATCTAACAACATTTGAATATCAATATATTTCTTATGCGCCTCAAATTTGCAAGCTTCAAACTCCTTAGGTTCATAAACATCAACATTTGCATACACCCCACAGCCAAGTTCATAACGACCCGGGACTATATCTGCTTTTAATGACTTTAGAAAATCCGTGATAAAAGATGGAACATTGCTATAATTAGCTATATTTTCTAATTCGTCAATTATCATAATCCGCCTTTTATCGGTTTTATAATTTTCATACGGCAAACAATACCGGCATCATCACAAGATTGTTCATAGTCGACTCTGGACAGAGGGATAGTAGCGGACTCTTTGCAATAGCTGCAAGTATGGTTACCTGTAGGATTCTCTGATGGTATATATCCTGATTTACAAGCACTCTCTCTGAATGAAACACTCTTTGCAGGCCAAGTTATTTTTTT
>CAMVQX010000009.1 GCA_947169755.1 uncultured bacterium | reverse complement strand
CTAGGCTCATTCTTCGCCTGTTCGTTTTGCATCACTTCGTTCGTGGCTCTGCTCGAGCTAAAAAAAAACCCTATCTGGAAGATAGAGTTCGGAATTCTTGTTTCATAATTCCTCGTGTGTAGAAGGTTAGTGTGTAGTAGGTAGTGTAAATAGTATGTCTCGTGTTTATTTAATTCTTTGATTATTTATCGCTTACATTTATATAAAGTATTTTTTGAGTATATAATTGCTATATCTTATTTATTTCGTTACAATTCGTTACAATTATCTGCAAAAACATTATTGTTTTTACATTTTTGTCAGTTTGAATATCCTTCCCTTTAAATCTTTTAAAATTTGATGGATTTTTTTATTAAATTGCAACTCTATTAATAAATTCCCATAAAAAATGAAAATATAACTATATTTTTAAAAAATAAATCATTCAATTCAACGCAAAATTTAAAACTTAATCTTTTAAAACAATCTATTGACCTTTTCGATAAAAATAAGGTATCCTAAGCTTAAAAGGAGAAATTTATGGAATTTAAGTTCACCAGATTAGATAACAGACAATTTACGGAAGAAGACATTAAAGGCTTTATTGAAGAATACAATATTAAATTTATTAAATTACAATTTGTTGACATTAACGGACAAGTTAAGAATTTAACAATACCGTCGCATCATATCGAAAAAGCACTAAACAACGAGATTATGCTTGACGGTTCTTCTATTAAAGGTTTCAGAAATATTGAAACTTCAGATATGTTTTTCTATCCGGATAAAAACTCATTCCAGATTCTTCCTTGGCGCGATAAGGATGGCGCAAATTCAGCAAGGTTAATTTGCGATATATACAATGCAGACGGTACACCATTTGAAGGCTGCCCGAGATGTAATTTGAAACGCATTATGAAAGAAGCTGAAAAAATGGGATTATCTATGAATGTCGGTCCTGAAGCAGAATTTTTCCTTTTTGCTAAAGATAAAGATGGCAGTGTATCAACCACAACCCAAGACAGAGCAGGATACTATGATGTAGGCCCTGAAGATTTGGGCGAAGACGTACGCTCCGATATTGTTTTAACATTACAGGAAATGGGATTTGATATAGAAGCGTCTCACCATGAAGTTGCGGACGGCCAACACGAAATCGATTTCAGATACGCTGATATTTTGACTGCTGCCGACAATGTTGCAACCTTTAGAATTGCGGTAAAAGCCATTGCTGCACGTCATAATTTGCATGCCACATTTATGCCAAAACCTATATATGGCATAAACGGCTCCGGTATGCATTGCAACGTATCATTATTCAAAGACGGTAAAAATGCTTTTTATGACAAGAAAGGAGAATATGAGCTTTCTGATATTGCAAAATATTCAATCGGAGGAATGTTAAAACACGTAAAAGGAATTACTGCAGTACTTAATCCTACGGTAAACAGTTTTAAGCGTCTTGTTCCGGGATATGAAGCGCCTGTATATCTGGCTTGGTCACTTGCAAACAGAAGTGCACTTTTGAGAGTACCTGCAAAACGCGGAGTATCTACAAGGGTAGAATTGAGATCACCTGATCCTTCATGCAACCCTTATTTAGCATTTGCAGTAATTCTAGAAGCTTGTCTTGACGGTATCAGAAACAAAATAGATCCTCCTGCACCGGTTGAAAGCAATATCTATAAATTAACATCTAAAGAGCGTAAAAAACAAAGAATTGATTCCTTACCCGGCAGCCTTGCAGAGGCAGTTGATTTGTTTGACAAATCCTTGGTCGCTCATGCAGCTCTGGGAGATCACATATTCAACGAATTTCTGACTACAAAGAAAAAAGAGTGGGATTCTTTCAGAACGAACGTAACTCAGTGGGAAATAGAAAAATATTTACAAAGATACTAAAAAAGAGCCCTAAGGGCTCTTTTTTAATAAACCTTTTTTCTTTTTAATTATTACTCAACACAAGCCTAAATGTTGCAAGATTTTTGATAGACAACATTGTATGTTTATTATGTTGATTTTCTGAAATATCAAAAATTCTGATTAAACGTTGAATTTCTTCCAAATCTTTTCTTGAATTTATTTTATATACATTTTCTATTGGGTCTGAAACTACAGACATCAATGTATTCAATTCCTGTTCTTTCATGGATAAATCCTCTTTCCTGTATATTTATATAAAGGATTTTTTTCTTCAGGAATTGCCTTTTTTGCCAAATTTATGTTAACAATTGTTTACAAATAAAAAAGATCGAAAATCGACCTTTTTTATATTATCTGGTTCCGTTTGATTTAAACCAATCTTCTATTTTTCCGCCATTCATTCTTATATTTGCTATCGTGTCTACAATTGGAGCATCATCATCTAATTTCCTTCCTGCTATCAGATTGTCATTACTATCATACTTCTCAACAAGTAAATCACCGTCACGTCTAAAAGTACCCTTTAAATCTTGTATGAACGCTTGTAAATATGATTTAATAGACAAATTACCTCTTGCTTTTAATGTAGCATACCGTGATTTAGTAGGTCTTGTGAACGAATAATACCCGCCATCTTCAGAGCGAAAAACGCCTAATAAATCGGTTTCACCAGTGTATTGATCAATACGGCCTGTTTTATCTTGGTAATATTTTCCGGGTGCATATTCACGTATGATATTACATCTATCATCTTCTCTGGATATTGACTTCAATTTACCAGTTTCAGCATCTCTTTCAATTGTTGTGTATACATTAGAACCATTACGTTTTGTTTTCAAATATACGGTTCTTTGAACTCCTTTTTCAGGAAGCAAAATATCAAGCCTTCCCTGAACACCGGATTTTCTCGGAGTGTATATTTCTCGTATAATCCTTAAGTCACCGTCATAATCTTTGCGTGGACCAAAAAATATTTCACCACCACTTTTTTCACATTCGAGGTATTCATTCCAATTTTTTTTCATACCGCTTTTACTAAAGCCATAAGATTCACCATAAATATCCGCAAAATAATTTTTTATAGAACTAATAACTTTCTCCACAAATGTTTTTTTATCTGTTTTCTTTTGCATTAATTCAATCAAATATTCGGCAAAATCAGTACCTGCTAACGGACTGCCTTCAGGTATTACTGTCGGATTTAACGCATGTTTAAACAATGGTTCATCCTTTAATAAAGATCTAAATAATTTATCTTTTGCTCCTTGAAAATTTACGTTATCAGCTCGTTTTTGAGTGCTGTATTGATTAGCTAATGCTACTTTACCTACTTCCATTATTATTGTTCCTTTCTTTGCAACTTCACGAGTTTTAAAACTCGTGAAAAAATATATTTGCCCCCTTCAAAAAGTATATTTAATAATTATTTACAATTTTTGGTTGTAATTCTTTGGATGTCTCCATTTTTGAACATTTCAAGTACTGCTTCAATGCAGCCTGTTATCCTTGGCATATGAAATATTCCAATAAGATTGGTGTTCAAATCAGATTTACGGCATTCTATATAGCCATTTGGATATCCGATATGTTTAAACCCGTATATTGCATCATCAGATTTTAAATATCCTTGAATACCTTTATCTGGCACCATAACTAAGCAGCCGTTTTTTCTGTCATAATAAGTAAACTGTCCGTTTTCATCTTTTTCCCAAACCGAAAGTTTATACAAATCGATATTCGTGCAATGAGCTTCTTCCAACCTGCCATTTTCGGCATCTCTTGTAATTATAGTTTCTGTTCTATTGCCATTATCAAGTTTTTTGCCATAATATGTATGAGTTTCTTTGCCTTCTATCAAATCCAAAGAATTCACTCTTTTTAAAGTTCCTTTTCTGTACAATTCTTGGGTTATAGTTTCAGGTATCCCGTCACCATTTAATCTATACAAATATATTCTGCCGCTAAAATCATTCAAATCAGCTCTTAAAGATTTATTAACAGGATTCCCATTTGCATCAAGTACACCACCCGGACGCACTTTTGCACCTCTTCTTAGCATTCCCCAAAATTTTGAAAATATATTTTTACGTTCAAATTCATTTTGAGCAGAATTTATCAAATTTCTTACAATCGGATCTTTGCTCAAAACACTTAGACGACCTTGAAAATTAATATGATTGTTTTTTCTGTTTTGGTTGTTGTATAAATTTACAGTTGATATTCTTCCTACTTCCATATTGTTCCTTTCATGAGCAGCCTATTCAAATTTTTTGCTATAATGAAAATCTTTTAGAGTCCCGTTTCTGTGCAATCTTAAAACATTTTCAATTGACACATCTTTAGGTAATGTGGTTTTCCCGATATATTTATAATTTCTGTCAAATTTATAACACACAACACGAGATTGATTTTTATTAGGTATAATAGCTTTTAAAAATGCCATAAACTTGCTATTTTCTGTACGATTTACATTATATCTTTCTAAAAACGGGTAATCTTCTTTTTCAAAATGGTAAATAGTATCATTATCAACAATATATCCACTCAATTCACCATTATGATGTAAAGTCGTTGAGAATTCTCCTTTTTCGGCATAATACAAAAATTTACCGTTTGCATCAGTTTTCATCAGGATATTACCTTCTTGCGAATCATAAGTGGTTGTACTTACGACTTTTCCCGTTTTAGGATCAATTGCCTTAACTGTATAACTTGCTTCTTTACCGTCAGGACCGTAATATCTGTAAACGGTTTTATCCAACCCGTCATATGGTGAAATATATTGACTCGTTCTCAAGCGATTATGCTTATCAAAACGCATTTTTTCAACTGATAAAATGCCGAATTCATCTTTTGTAAATCTGTATATAGTCCGCATTTCAGGGAATTTTAACAAATTGTCGGGCATATGCGATATGAATTTTCTTTCAAATCTGTCATATTCAAATAATCCCGGATTAGTCATTTTGCCATTTCCGTCAAAGAAAGAGACTCTTTCTTGTCCGAAAAGACTGTTTTTTATACGAGACAAATTTTGAGAGAATGTTAATTTACCGCTTTCAAGAGCCTCAGATTCAAGAATTTTTTGCACAACTTTATCATCATAAAGACGTCCTCTAAAATTCACATTTTGAGGTTTATACGCAGAATTAGCTACAGAAATTTTTTCTACTTGCATAGTTTGCTTAATTCCCCGCTTGCATCCATTCTTAAAACATCTTCTATTGATAAAGGCGGCAATTCAGTTTGACCAATCGGTTTTACTTCTGAATTATATTTTGTACATATAATTTGAGCTTTTTTACCCAATAATCTGTTTATAAAACCTTTTACTGATTTTTCTTGACGTGCGGCCTTAATTCTTTCAACCAAAGTTGTTTTTTTAGGTTCAAATCTGTAACTGTTACCATTTTCCAAATACAAATCGCCCATTAGATTCTTTTTCGAATCATAAAACAAGCCTCGTTCTGTCTTTGGATTAGTAAATATACTAAAATATCTTTTGTAAGCATAGTGATCATTGTGAGGATCTATTTCAGCACGATAAGGCATATTTGGATTTCCTAGATGATATCCTTTAAAAGTACGAGAAGTAACCTTTCCTGTTTTGGTATTTATTCCTACTGTGTAATCACCTTCCCTTATAATTCTTAAATTTAGATTCGGGAATATTACCTCTTCTCCGAGTTCTCGAACTATTTTAATTGGACGTGTACCAAGTCCTTTAAAATTAGGTTGATTTGATGAATTGTTATTTACACTCGAAATACTGTTAATTTGCATACTTAAATCCTCACTTTCAATCATATAATTCTTGTGAAACTAAAATTTTGCCATGAAATCATAAAAAAGATTTAAAATTTTTACAAAATTTAACCTAAAAGTTTTTTGGCCTGTTTCCAAAGTGCATCGTATTCTTCAAACGAATAATTTTCCAGGGGTTTTGTCGCAATTTCTTCCATTTTACGGAAACGAGTCATAAATTTTTTATTTGCTCTTAAAAGTGCCTGCTCTGCATCAATTTTGTTCCAACGGGCAAGATTTACAACAGCAAATAAAATATCCCCCATTTCATCTTCAATATGATCTTTGTCACCTTCTTTTACGGCTTCTTTAAATTCGTCAAATTCAGAATATACACAATCCCACAAAGATTTCTCATTTGGCCATTCAAATCCGGTTTTTACAGCGCGCTTGCTGATTTTTTGCGCACTCATAAGAGCCGATTGGGCTTTTGAAATCCCGTCCATTGCGGATTTTCTGTCTTTTTTTTCTTCTTTTTTTAATTTATCCCAGTTGTTTAAAATTTCATCGGTTGAATTTACTTTTTGATTACCAAAAACATGCGGGTGGCGATGGATAAGTTTTTCATTTAATTCTTTTGACACGTCATCTATATTAAATTCACCCTCATCATCAGCAATTTGAGAATGTAAAACCACCTGTAATAAGACATCTCCCAATTCTTCTTTCAAATTTGACATATCACCGGAATCTATAGCATCAACAGCTTCATATGCTTCTTCTAACATGTTTGGTTTTAAACTTTTATGAGTTTGTTCTCTGTCCCATTGACAACCATCAGGAGAACGGAGTATTCTTACTGTTTCTATTAATTTTTCAAGATTTTCCCATTTCATAACAAGAAAATTCTACAACCAAAGTATAAGAAATTCAAACAAGAATACATCAAAAGGTTGAGCAAGAAAAAAATTTCTGGTGCTATTCTTGATAAGTCGACAGAAATAACAGAAAGGACGAAAGAATGGCAAATTTATCAATACCATCAATTCGTGAACGTTTGTTTAACACAAGCAGACACGAAACAACTACTCAAAGAAGTACAAACCCCTTTTCTGCTTCATCATTCAAAGGCAATGTATTGACAGCAGATGTATTTGAAAGTTCAACTAAACAAAATCAACCAGTATTCACCGGCAAACTAAAAGCAAGCGCTTTAGTCGGTACAATTTCAGGTATCGGTGAAAAATTCCAAAACATCATTAATTCAGTTGTAGGTTTTGGTGTAAGAGTAAAAGACAGCGTTGTAAACGGCTGGAACAAATTAGAAGGAATAGAAATCTCATTCAATCCGTTAAAAGAAAGAATGACTTCAACATATAATTCAATAAAAGAAATCATGGGAACATCAATTTCTGATTTGATGTCAACAGGAATTTCTGCAAAATCAGTTTCCAAGATGGAAGATATGACAGCAGCAAGAAACATGCTTGCAGAACATGTTACAGCATGGGAATCAGCTGTATAAGGGAGGTATTAAATGGTAGTAGATAAGAAAACAGTAAAAAATGTAACTAATATCATTGAAGGTTTGGGTATGAACCCAAATTCAGAATCAATCGGTATCTTGGAAGATATCGGAACAAATTCAAAAGTTGATGCAATCAGAGAAATGACATCTCGTGCACTTGTAAAACGCAACGAACATGATTCATTATCAGTTGTTATCACAAATAAAGGTAAAGGCATCAATGATATGTCGACTGTTGTTGCAATGAGCACAATAAACGAATTGTTGTCTTTGACAGACAAAACAGAAGCTATGCAAATCTTGACTGATACAGTTGAACAACATTCAGATGAAGAAGTCAGAGATAATGCTAGATCTGTAAAAGCTTTGATGGCATTGAGCTAAATTTGATTTTATAAAATAAAAAAGACCGCTTATATGCGGTCTTTTTTGTATTTAATTTTATTAATAATAAAACCCGTCAGCCTTAAATCTATCTATAACCTCTTGCAACTGCTCATCAGAACATACATAAGATAGTCTAAAATATCCTTCGCCATAATCGCCAAAAGCGTTACCGGGAACAAGTACAACACCGGATTTTCTCAAAACATCCTGACAAAATTCAAATGCTGAATTGTAATTTCTCGGAATTGGCAGCCACAAATAGAAGGTTGTATGCGGCACATTCTTCATAGGCCAACCGAGTTCTTTAAACCCTTTAACCATTATTGCCTGCTTTCTTGCATATCCCTTATTACCTTCTTCAATATATTTGTCGCCTTCTTCTGAATTTAATATTTCAGCGCATGCCTTTTGAAGCGCCTTGAATATACCGTTATCAAGAGTTGATTTACCTTTGCCAAAACGTTGAATTACATCTTTATTACCGCAAACCCAGCCTAAACGCCAACCGGTAACAGCATATGGTTTTGAAAGACTGAAAAATTCTATACCGATATCTTTTGCACCTTCAAGTTCAAATATACTGAAAGGTTTTTCGTCTTCCGCAAAATACAAATCACAATAAGCAGCATCAGAAACAAGCAATATTTCATGTTTTTTACAAAATTCAATTACCCCTTGAACATACTCTCTCGTTGTAGAAATTCCAAGCGGATTGTTTGGGAAATTGATAAACAAAGCTTTAATATTTTCTTTTTTATAACCATCTTTTAAAATTTGGTTATAAATTTCTTCAACATCAGGTTTGTAGTCATTTTCTTCTGTCAGGGGCATTGGATAAGCTTTTGCACCTGAGCATTTTACAAATTGCAAATAAGAAGCATAACAAGGATCCGGAACCATTATTACATCTTTTTCAAGTTCTTCATGCTTTGGAGTTGTAATAAATCTTACCAAATTTGCTATACCTTCTTTTGAACCCATCAATGAAAAAATTTCTGTATCGGGATCTAATTCAACCCCAAAACGATTTTTCATTCGTTGTGCAATAGCTTTTCTAAAATACGGCTCACCTTTTGGTATGGAATACATATGAATTCCGTCTTCATCTAATATTTCTTTTAATCTGTCAAGAAGAGCTTTTGGAGGGTTTGCAGTTGGCGCACCCATTGAAAGAGAAATAGGTGCTCTGTTTTTTGCAATTAACTCATCTTTCAACCTTGCAGTTTCTTCTTTCAATTTAAACATAATATAAGTGTCTAAAGACATTACTTCTTCATTAAACAATTTTTCAATATTCATACTATATCCCTCTTAATTTTCGGCTAACATTTGCATTGGGCCTTCTAATGATGCCGTAACAAATTGTCTTGTATATTCATTATCCTGTTTTAGCATTTCTTCAGGTGTACCTTCAAAAACTACTTTACCATTATACAACATAATAACACGATTTGCAGTTCTTGTAATAGTAGACATCTGGTGCGTTACAACTATAGACGCAGCATGCGTTTCTTCTTTTAATCTTACTATATAATCTTCAATAAGTGTAGATGAAATAGGATCTAATCCGGCAGTGGGTTCATCATAAAGTATTGTGTTAGGTTCGGTAACAATAGCACGTGCAAAACTGACACGTTTTTGCATACCGCCTGATAATTCAGACGGGAATTTACGTTCTATACCCTTCAAACCAACAAGTTCAAGTTTTTCAGAAACGATTCTTCTGATTTCTTTTTCGGTATATTTATTACGAAGTTCCTTTCTTTCGCGAAGAGCAAAAGCTATATTATCAGCAACATTTAAAGAATCAAATAAAGCGGAATACTGAAAAACCATTGCGATATCACCATCAGAAGTAATAATCTCACCGCTGTCTTTAGTCAAAAGACCGCAAATAAGTTTTAATATTGTAGATTTACCGGAGCCGGAAAACCCAACGATAGCCAATGTTTCACCATCTTCGACTTTGAAAGATACATCATCTATAACTTTCCTGTCATCAAATGTTTTAACCAAATGTTTAACTTCTATACTCATTTTATTTTCCTTTTATAATTTTTAATTTTAGAAGAAGAACGCTATTGCAAAAATCATGTCCAAAATTACAATAGCCACAAATGACCAAACAACTGCCTTTGTTGTAGCTTCACCTACACCTTTTGCACCGCCGGAAGCGGCATATCCGCAAGAACAGCTGATTAAAGCAATTACCGCACCGAAAGTTGCTGCTTTCAGCATACAAACGCCAAGATCCTTCATATATACACCAAGCCACATAGAGTCAAAAAATGCACGATAGCTTAAACCTGATGCAAGATTTGATGTAACAGCACCGGCAAGTACACCTACTACAGAAGCAACCGCTACGACAGGCGGCATCATAACCAATCCAGCCATAACTCTTGGTACGAACAAATATTTTATAGGACTCACTTTCAGAACTTCTATTGCATCAATCTGTTCTGTTACACGCATGGTTGCAATCTCAGATGCCAAAGAAGAACCTATCATGGAAATTATCGCAAAACCTGACATTATTACTCCAACTTCTCTTACAATCAGCATCGTAAGCAAAAGCCCTACAAAATTTCCTCCACCTTGTTTTACCATCTCAAGAGCAACTTGAGATGCAACAATTACGGAAGTCATGCCAACAATAGACAGAGTAATAGGTAAAGAGGTTATGCCAAATCTATTGCATTGTTCAATGAATTCTTTCCAACTTATTTCGCCCTTAAACAAGCATTTTATTACGCCAAAACCATTTATAACTATGTCTCCAAACGTACTCAAAGACTTTTCCAAACCTTCTAAGAGTCCTAAACATATTTTATAAGTTGCCGATTGTCTATAGTATTTCTGAAAGCTCCCCATACCAATGATTATATAAAAAATTCCCCTTAATTGCAAACAATTATTAAAAAATCCTTAATGCTATTGTTTTTAAACCTTCAGTACATATAATAAGTGTATAAAGTGTACTTATTAATTTTTACGAGGGTAAGAGATGATTAAACTAAACTACAAAAACACTGATGAAATGGTTATCGGCAAAGAAAACGGATTAAACATTCAACAGGAATTTGCAAATTACAAAGACACTATTGCACAAATCATTACTGATTTGAACAAAAGAAAGGACAAGCCTGAGCAATGGCTTCAATGGATGAACTTGGGTTACAACGAAGAAACCATTTGGTATGTTAAAGAATTTGCTTCTATGGTTAAAGGTAAGTTCGAAAATATTCTTGTTCTTGGTATCGGCGGATCTGCATTGGGTGGTATCGCTGTTACAGAAGCACTTTTAAAACCTTATTGGAATCTTTTGACTCCGGAACAAAGAAACGGGAATCCAAGAATTTTCTTCTTGGACAACATTGATCCTGATTCAATTACAGGTTTGTTAAGCATACTTGATTTAAAAAAGACTCTTGTAAATGTAATAACAAAATCAGGTTCTACAGCTGAAACAATGTCTCAATTTATGATTGTAAAAGACAAACTTGAAAAAGAACTTGGTGCAGATTACAGAAAAAATATTGTTGCTACAACAGATAAAAAAACAGGTATCTTAAGACAAATTTCAGAACAAGAAGGCTACAAAACTTTCGTTGTTCCTGATGATGTCGGCGGAAGATTTTCAGTATTTTCAGCAGTAGGTTTGTTGCCTTTTGCATTAGTTGGGCTTGATATTGATGAAATTATCAACGGTATCAAAGATATGGATTTGGCTTTGAAAAATACTGATATTAACGAAAATATTGCAGCACAAAACGCTTTAATTCACTATTTGATGGATACTAAAAAAGGTAAAAACCTATCAGTTATGATGCCTTATTCAAGCAGATTGAAATATGTATCTGATTGGTATGTTCAGCTTTGGGCTGAATCTTTAGGCAAAAATAAAGATAAAAACGGCAACGATGTTCATATCGGTCCGACACCTATTAAAGCTCTCGGCGCAACAGACCAGCACTCACAAATTCAACTTTATAATGAAGGTCCTAATGACAAAGTTATCAACTTCATAAGAGTTGCGGAATTTGACAAGACTCTTGAAATCCCGCATATCTTTGAATACACAGGCATCGGTTACTTGGGCGGAAAAACCATTAACCAATTGATTAATGCCGAAGCTGATTCTACAAGAGTTGCATTGTCAGATTATAACAGACCGACAATAACAATCACACTTGACAGAGTTGACGGCTACAACGTTGCACAACTTCTATATATGTTAGAAGTTCAAACTGCTATTGCAGGTGAACTTTATAACATCAACACATTCAATCAACCTGGTGTTGAACAAGCTAAAAATTATACATATGCCTTGATGGGCAGAGCAGGCTACGAAGAATCTGCAATGGCACTCCAAGAAAAAATGGCTACTGTATAGATAATTAATACACATATACAAAAGACCCCAATAGGGGTCTTTTGTTATAATATTATTTCATTTATTGAAATTTGTAGTAAAATAATTAATAAGAAATTATGGAACATGTAAAATATATTTTAACGTTATTTGTATTGTTTTTTGGTCTTTCGGTATTTTCGGAGCCGTTACAGGCCGGAATTTCTATTGATGAAGTTCCGAATTCTATTTACGGTACTTGGCGTGTTGTTGCCAAAATGGATAAACAATCCGGAAGTACATATTTTAAACCAAACGCTATTGATTTTTGGAACTTATCAAGGGTTGGTGACGTCATTAATTTAAACAACCCGTTTACAGGAGCAAACGCTTCTGTTAAAGTGGATTATGTGGAAGGTAACCTCATAAGGTTTACAAAAACCGGCGGATATGACGATAACAAAATCTTAATTGACACGGTAGATTTAAAACTTGAAGGAGATTCTTTCACAGGAGTAAATTATATAACTCTGGAAACCTATTCAAACTTTGAAGAAAAAAAACTTGTAAGAAAAGATAGCGCAATTTATTTGCTCAAAGGCGAAAAGATTTTCGGAGAGAGCATAACAGGGAAATGAGGAATATGGAACAATTGAATTTTGACACGGTCATCTTAGGAGGCGGTCCTGCAGGACTTTCTGCTGCAATTTATTCAAGCAGAGGGGCTGTTTCAACCGCCATTATTGATACAAACATGTTTGGCGGACAGCCGTCAAATTACCTTGAATTAGAAAACTATCCGGGATTTCAAATGGTTGGCGGATATGATTTGATGGAAAAATTTGAAGAACACGCAGATAAATTCGGTGTTCACAAATTTCCAATGCAAGAAATTAAAAGTATAGATTTAAAATCAAAAAAAATAATCACAAATGAGCATGAATTCAATGCAAAAACAATCATTATCGCAACAGGTGCTCAACCGATGAAACTTGGAGTCCCAGGGGAAAAAGAATTTGTCGGACGTGGCGTAAGCTATTGTGCAGTTTGTGACGGAGCTTTTTACAAAGGCAAAATCGTTGCCGTTGTAGGCGGCGGCAATGCTGCCGTTGAAGAAGCTATGTATTTGACAAAATTTGCAGACAAAGTTTATGTAATACACAGACGAGATGAGCTCAGGGCTGACAAAATTGTTCAAGAACGCGCTTTCAAAAATGAAAAATTGGAATTTATTTGGGATACTGTAGTAAAAGAAATCAAAGGCAGCGACCTTGTAAACTCTGTTGTTTTGGAAAATGTTAAAACTAAAGAAGTATCAGAATTGTCTATCAACGGGATTTTCCCTTACATCGGAATGAGCCCGAATGTAGAGAACTTTACAGGACAATTACAACAGGATGCCAGAGGTTTTATTATAACAGATGAAACAATGGCAACATCAGTTGAAGGCGTATACGCTGTAGGAGATGTCAGGACAACTCCCTTAAGACAAGTCATAACAGCTGCCGCAGACGGCGCTGTCGGTGCTGTTTATGCCGTAAAATACTTGGAGACGTTGAAAGAAGTTGCCGTAAAATAAAAATTTATAATCAGTCTGTAATTTAGGCAAAATCTTATATGTTCACAAGTAATTTTCCATTTGAAAAACTTTTTTTCCATGCAATAATTAGATTATGCTAGACACGATAAAAGTTCAGGGAGCAAGGGAACATAACCTTCAAAACGTTTCTATAAAATTACCGAAAAACGAACTCATTGTTTTTACAGGGGTTTCAGGTTCCGGGAAATCATCTCTTGCGTTTGATACGATTTTTGCGGAAGGTCAAAGACGATATATAGAAAGCCTCTCAACATACGCAAGACAATTTTTAGGGCAGATGGATAAACCCAATGTCGATTATATCGATGGGCTTTCACCTGCTATTTCTATTGACCAAAAATCAACAAGCAATAACCCGCGCTCTACCGTCGGCACAGTTACGGAAATTTATGATTATTTAAGGCTTCTATACGCAAGAGCAGGCACACCATATTGTCCTCATTGCGGTGAAAAAATCAAACCACAAAGTCTTGATGAAATAGTGAACAATATCCTAAAAATAGGCGAAGGCACTAAAATCCAAATTCTCGCACCAATTGCCAAAGGCAAAAAAGGAGAATTTACATCAACATTTGAAGAACTAAGACAAGAAGGCTTTGTAAGGGTAAAAGTTGACGGCAAAATCTACAATCTTGACGAAGACGAAATAGAACTTGAAAAAACAAAAAAACACGATATCTCTGTAGTTATCGACAGAATTGTCGTAAAAGAAAGCGCCCAATCAAGAATTGCAGACAGTGTTCAAATAGCTCTAAAAAAAGCTGACGGGGTAACAGTAATTGATATCATTGACGATAACCCAAGAGAAGTTATATTTAGCGAAAAACTCGCTTGCCCAAAATGCAATATAAGCTTTGATGAACTTGCACCGAGAATATTCTCATTCAATGCGCCTTATGGTGCGTGTGAAAGGTGTTCAGGTCTTGGGGCAGACTATGTTATAGATCCTGATTTAATAGTCCCTGATAAAACAAAGTCTTTAAATGACGGTGCAATATACGCATGGTCAAGAACATCAACCCAATATTATGATGATGTTTTAAAATCCGTCTGCCATCACTATGGTATTGATATGGATACACCGTTTGAAAAATTACCGAAAGAACATCAACAAATTATCTTATACGGCGGGGATGACTTAGTAAAATTTCACGTAATGAAATTTGGTACTCACAGATATGAAGACAAATACCATAGATATTTAGGCGTTATACCATTCTTGGAAAAACGTTACAACGATTCCAACGCGGAATATTGGCGAGAAGAAATTGAGAAATACATGACAACTACCCCTTGCCCTGCCTGTCATGGGGCAAGATTAAAACCATTTCCGCTTGCAGTTAAAATCAAAGACAAAAATATATACGAATTCACCCTGATGCCTATTGATGAAGAATTGGAATTTGTAGAAAGTTTATATTTGGAATTCAATGATTTTCAATTACAAATTGCCCAACAAATATTAGATGAAATAAGATCCAGACTAAGATTTTTGAAAGATGTAGGTTTAAGCTACCTTGATCTTGCAAGAACTGCAGGAACTTTATCCGGCGGCGAAGCCCAAAGAATCAGACTGGCAACTCAAATAGGAAGCGGACTGTCAGGCGTTTTATACGTTCTGGATGAGCCTTCAATCGGACTTCACCAAAGGGATAACGACAGATTAATCAAAACACTTATAAAATTAAGAAATCTCGGAAACACATTAATAGTAGTAGAACACGATGAAGATACAATAAGAAACGCAGATTATATCGTTGACATAGGTCCAAAAGCCGGAATTAACGGGGGGAAAATTATAGCATGCGGTTCTGTTGAAGATATTATTAATGCAAAAAAATCCATTACCGGCAAATACTTGAGCGGCGAAAAATATATTCCGATACCCGACAAAACTCGTGAAGGAAACGGTGAATTTTTACACGTTAAAAACGCATATTTGAATAACTTAAAAAATATAGACGTTGATATTCCGTTGGGCAAAATTGTTGTTTTGACAGGCGTTTCAGGCTCAGGAAAATCTACACTTATGCAAGATTTGATATTTGAATACGCAAGACACAAATTAAGAGGGAATCGTCCAAAACCTCAAGGGGTAGACGAAATTACAGGATTTGAACATATTGATAAAATAATAGACATAGACCAATCACCTATCGGAAGAACACCACGTTCCAACCCTGCAACGTATACGGATTTATTCACACATATAAGAGAATTGTATGCAAAAACAAACGAAGCAAAATTAAGAGGATACAAAGCAGGCCGCTTCAGCTTCAACGTAAAAGGCGGACGCTGTGAAGCCTGCAAAGGTGACGGATTATTAAAAATCGAAATGAATTTCTTGTCTGACGTATACGTAAAATGTGATGTTTGTAAAGGAAAACGATACAACAGAGAGACTTTGGAAGTAAAATACAAAGGCAAAACAATAGCTGATGTTTTGGATATGAGTGTAAAAGAAGCATTGGAATTTTTTGACAGTATTCCTGCAATCAAGAACCGTCTTCAAACATTGTATGATGTTGGACTTGACTACATGAAACTTGGTCAAAGCGCAACAACACTTTCAGGCGGCGAAGCCCAAAGAATTAAACTTGCATCGGAATTAAACAAACGTTCTACAGGCAAAACTCTTTATTTGCTTGATGAACCGTCTGTAGGTTTGCATTGGTACGATTTGGACAAACTTATAAAGATTCTACAAAAGCTTGCCGATCAGGGAAATACAATCCTTGTAATTGAACACAATTTAGACTTTATAAAAATTGCCGACCATATAATTGATTTAGGTCCTGAGGGCGGTATAAACGGAGGTCAAATAATTGCACAAGGAACACCAAAAGAAATTTCTAAATGTAAAAAATCTTATACAGGTCAATATTTAAAACCTATATTTGAAGGGAAAAAATAATGAAAAAGATTGTACTAATTTTATGTATTCTCATAGGAATTCCGGCATACGCAGGTATAGAAGAATTTAAAGCTCTTGAGGATTTTGCAACGGCAAATCCGACTGAAACTATAAAAATTCAGGCAATAAGAGATTTTGAAATTTCAAAAGACAATATTATAAATAAAAACAGTATAATTGAAGGTTCTGTTACCGTCAAACCTCCCAAGAGATTAAAACGCAACGCAACATTTACATTTTACCCATCAAGTTACACTTACGAAAACGAAAGAACTGAAATTAAAGATAATATAAAGGGAAAATATATAAAAACTCCTGACACAAAAAATATGGCAAAATCTGCGGCATTAAAAATTGGCAGTAAATTTATACCGGGAGTTTCTGCAGGTTATTATCTTGTAAACGGTGCTGTGAACAATGAAGAAGGTAACCGTGCAAAATCAGCAGTATATTCACTATATGAGAATTCACCTCTTTCACTTTGGAAAATGGGGAAAGATATTGAAATAAAAAAAGATGATAATTTCTACTTATACTTGAAAAAATATAAAAAATAATTATATAAGAAACAGTTATATAACATTTATATAATTGACTGTTGATAATTATTGTGTTATTATGCAATTGTAGCAATTGGAGATTATACAATATGAAAAAGTTACTTACAATATTGGCATTAATGTTTGCATTTAGCGTACCTGCAATGGCAAAGACTACGCCGGTTCAGATAATGCAGGATTTTTCAGTTTCTAATCCGTCTCAAACATTACTTATAAAAATCTTATCTAACGTAAGATTAAATAAAGAAGTTATGCTTCATGAAGGATTCTATGTACTTGGTAATATACAAGGTGCAGGGAAAGGATTTGTATTTAATCCTGTAAAATACCAAAACTTCCACAATGAAGTATTTGAAATAGAAGGAAATTATCCGGCAACATTTGTTGAAGTTATAGAAGGTTCCGGTACATCAAAAGGTTCAAAACTCCTTTTAGACTTTAAAATTTCTCCGGAAGTAGCAGACACATCAATTGATCCTAAATATCAAGGTGCACCTCAATCAAATATTTCAGCCGTTGTAAATGAACAGGAATTAGTTATTTATGACAACACTATTCCTCAAACAATGAAAGATTTTCCGGGAATCAAGTTGAATTCATTTGATAACGGAAGTAACTTCAATATTCCAAGAAGATTGATGATACAATACGATCCAATGGAAGTAAATATCAATGATTTAAAAAGATAACAAATAAAAAAAATAAAATTTAAAAAGTCGCTGTTTTAAGCTTGAACAGCGACTTTTAATTTGCCGTTACCGGACAAAATAATTTCTGTATCTTTTCCGTTTTCTGAAATAATTAACTTTGTTTTTTCAACATTATCTTCTACAAAACGCGAAATTTCTTTAATCTTTAAATCGTTCATACATTTCCTTTCGTATTATATATGATAACAAATTTTTCAAGGATTTCAACCCTCTGGAGAATTAAAACTCAAAAAAAATTTTTTTTGCTATGTTTTATTTAACTTTAATTTTATCTTAAAACCGCAAATTGTTATTTCTTTATGGGTTTTATTTTTAGAATTTCGAACATTAAACAGACTTTGAATAAACACTTTGAGCTGCCTTTTTGCCCAATTGTTTTTACAGACATAAATAAAATTTTTGTAATCTATATATTCTTTTAATGACTCTATGTCGTAATTTTTACGTAATTTTATAAAATCTTTCCGCATTTCATTATAAAAATTGTGCATTAAAACATTATCAGACTTTAATCTTGTCTTATACCAATACAGATGAGCATTAATGTAATATGGTATAAAATCAGCCATATAATCATTTTTAGCATCTAATATAATATTATAAGCTCTTCTTCTTGCTTTTATCACATCACTGTATAAATTATCTACAGATAAAGATTTTCGTTTTATTCTATAATTATACATCGGTTTATCAACAACAGAAACAGAATCTGAGTTTACTACAGCCCTTATATAAAATTCAATGTCTTCCCCTATGCGAATATCTTCACTGCATTTTATATTATTCTTTATCAGAAAGTCTTTCTTATAAATCATAGCCCACATATAAACTGCAATAATAAAAGATTTATTGAGCTCATATAATTTAATATTCGGCTTATCAATCACATCAGTAAACGGTTCCAAATACTTAGTATTCATAGAAACTTCACCTGTTGCTTCATCAAAAATTTTGTACCCGAATATTAGAAAATCATTATTATTTTTCTCAATTTTATTATATGCAATTTCAAAAGTATCCGGTTCATACCAATCATCCGGATCAAGAAACATAACATATTCACCACACGCCACATTATACAAAGCATAATTCCTCGCATAACCTTGTCCATGATTTTCTTTTAATTCAAGGACCTTTATTCTGGAATCTTTTTGCGCATAATCTTTTAAAATTTCTAAAGATCCATCTGTAGAGCAATCATCAATACAAATAATTTCAAAATTTTGAAAAGATTGATTTAGACAGCTATCCAATGCCTGCCTTAAATATTCAGACACATTATACACAGGAACAATTATACTTATTAAAGGTAACTGTTTGCCCGATGCTTCAGACATTTACCGTCTCCTGCTTTCTAAATTGCATTTCGTACAATGTTCTATACGCACCATTATCGATATTCAAAAGCTCATCATGTGTACCTTGTTCAACAATTTTACCCTGATTAATTACCACAATCTGATCCGCATTTCTTATTGTTGACAACCTGTGAGCGATGACAAACACCGTTTTATCCTGCATTAAATTATCAATAGCCTTCTGAACAATTGCTTCAGCCTTATTATCAAGAGCACTTGTTGCTTCATCAAGAATGATTATAGGAGCATCTTTTAAGAAAGCTCTTGCAATAGCTACACGTTGCTTCTGCCCCCCGGAAAGCAATATACCTCGCTCTCCTATTTCAGTATCCAAACCATCTTTTAAAGATACAATAAATTCATCTAAATAGGCCATCTCAACAGCTTTTTGTAATTGCTCCGGTGTAGCTTTTTGATTTCCTAATAATATATTGTCTCTTATTGTACCTGAGAACAAAAAATTATCCTGGAAAACAACTGCAATATTATCTCTCAATGATTCCAACGTATAATCTCTTATATCAACCCCGTTAATTTTTATAGCACCTTTGTTAACATCATAAAAACGAGGTAACAAATTTACCAAGGTTGTTTTTCCGCCACCGGAATTTCCGACAAGCGCAAGCGTTTCACCTTTAGCGACTTTTAAATTAATATTTTTCAGAATAGGAGTTTTTTTCACATATTCAAAGTTTACGTTTTCAAATTCAATATCATAATCACCACGCGGAAGAACTATTGCATTTTCTTTATTTCTTATTGCCGGAACAGTATCTAAAATATTAAATATTTTTTCTATTGCAAAGAAGGATAACTGAACCGAATTTAAATTATTACCCAAATTTTTAACCGGTGTATACAGTAAAATTAACGCAGTAATAAAGGATACAAAATTACCGCTTGTAATCTGCTTTGAAGTTATCAGGTGGCTCCCGTAACCTATTGCTGCGGCAATACCGATTGAAACAATTACATGCATCAATGGAGATAACCACTGAGTTTTTTGAACCATTTTTATTCTCAAATTAAATAAATTTTTCAAACTTACAGCGAATTTACTTATCTCATTTTGTGCAAGGTTATAAGATGTAATAGTCTTATTTCCGGCATAAGCTTCATTATATTCGGTTATTATAGCGGATTCAGCAGTTAAACTCTTTTCAAATACGCTCTTTATACGCTTTTGAATCTGCGCAACAGGAATAAAAGCACATCCCAAAACTAAAGTTGCAATAACAGCAAGCTGCCAAGAGTTATAGAACAATACACAAACCAATGATATTGACGAGAAAATTCTTTGGACAAAAACACTTAAGTTATTCAAAAGCCCTGAACAAGCGTTGTTTGCCTGATTATTAAATTTTTGAACAATATCACCGGATTTTCTTTTATCATAGTATGATGTTGGAAAAGTCAAAAGTTTTTTAAACAATTCAAATTTTAAATTGTTTGTAATTTTACCGCCCACCCAGGTTGATAAATATGCGGATAAGTATTTTAAAAGACCTTGAATTGATGTAAAAGCAACAATTCCAAGAGGTATGTACCAAGGTGAGGACATAGTTTTTTCAACCATTACAATGTCCATGTAAGGTTTTAAAGCCAGCGCTATAACCGCATCTAAAGAACCTATAGGTATACAAATAAGCATAGAAAGCAATGCCCTAAACCAAACAGGTTTTACAAAAGGCCACATCCTGCCATAATTTACGACAAATCTTTGATTTTTTATAAATTCTTTTATTTTATTTAAGCTCATTTTTACCTCTTTTAATAGATTATCACAAAAATACAACAAAATTTCTATACTTGTATTGCTATATTGTCCATGCTATTCTAAAAAAAAAATCTCAAATGAAAATAATAATTCAAGCAGGTGGTAAAGGTACTCGACTGGAAGGTCTAACAAGAAACAAACCAAAGTGTTTGGTTCCTGTTAATAACCTGCCTATTATTTTTTATGCATTTAAAAAATTTAAAGATGCAGAATTTACAATAATTGCAGACTACAAAACAGAAGTTCTTGAAAACTATCTAAGTGTCTTTGGTTCACAATACAACTATAAAATACTTAAAGCCAACAAATCAGGAACCATATCCGGTATAAAAGAAGCCATAAAACACTACAAAGATGATGAACCTTTTATGATTTTGTGGTGCGACCTTATACTGTCTGACGGGTTTGAAATCCCGGATACTGACTGCAATTATATAGGGATATCAAAAGACTTTGAATGCAGATGGTCTTATGTAAACAACAACTTTATAAAAGAACCTTCCAAAGAAAATGGAGTTGCAGGTTTATTTATATTCAAAAATAAACAATGTCTAAAAAATATCCCACAAGAAGGTGCATTTGTGAACTGGCTTTCATCCCAAGATATCCAATTTGAAAGATTAAATTTGTACGGAACAAAAGAAATAGGGACATTATTGTCATATTCTGATAATAATGACAACATAAAACCTTGCAGACCATTTAACTCAATTGAATTTAACGGTGATGTCATAATTAAAAAAGGAATAACCGAACAAGGCAAAAGAATCGCAATTGATGAAGTTGCTTGGTATAAACATGTAAAAGCACTCGGATACAAAAATATTCCTGAAATTTATGAATATGAACCACTTAAAATGAAACGAGTTCAAGGTAAGAATATATGGGAATATGATTGTTTAACAAAATCGCAAAAACAAGAAATTTTGACAAAATTAATAGAAGCTTTAGTTGATTTGCACAATCTTGAGCCCAAACAACCGGTAAACCTTCAAGATGTTGAAGACAATTTCATTAACAAAACTTTTGACAGAATATCAAAAGTAGAAAACCTTATCCCATTTGCAGACAAAGAATTTATTAAAATAAACGGCCAATATTATAAAAATATATTTTTCTATAAAAAAGAATTAAAAGAAGCCGTAAAATCCGTATATCCTGAACATTTTCAGTTAATACACGGCGATTGCACATTCTCAAATCTTATGTTTGATACATTTGATATGAAAGCTGTGTTGATTGACCCGAGAGGTTACTTTGGCAAAACTAAATTTTACGGTGATGTTGATTATGATTGGGCAAAACTGTATTATTCTTTAAAAGGCGATTACGATCAATTTAATCGTAAAAAATTTACGCTTGATATTCAGGAAAAAGAAGTTGAATTTGCAGTAGAATCTAACAATTGGTCAGATATGGAAGAATTTTTCTTTGATACAATTCCTGACATAAATATCAATAAAATCAAATTATTACATGCAATAATTTGGCTTTCATTAACGACTTATGCTTGGGAAGATTATGACTCTATATGCGGGGCATTCTATAACGGAATAATTAAATTGGGAGAGGTTTTATAATTGATGGAACTATCACCATTGAATCATACTTGGTTAATAGATGTAGACGGCACTATCGTCAAACATAATGGGTACATAATTGACGGCCAAGACACATTGCTTGACGGTGTTAAAGAATTTTTTGATAATATTCCGTCCGGCGACAAAATAATACTCTTAACTGCAAGAAAAAAAGAATTCCTTGAAAGTTTGAAAACTTTTTTAAGCAAAAATAACATAAGATACGACCATATACTAACAGATATTCCAATGGGTGAGAGAATATTAATTAATGATAAGAAGCCAAGCGGTTTGAATACGGCAATTGCTAAAAATTTAAATCGAAATGAATTTATGATATCATACAAAATAAATGAGGATATTTAATTTGATTAAACCGTTTGAAATTATAAAAAACGATAATGAGTACAGAATAAAAGTTTTTAGTATCACAATATACGAAAAGCTGGTCGAGCATATAACCGTATCCATCAGACAAAAAATACTTGGCGGTTTAATAGTAACAGATAAAGTAACCTCAGATAGCGGAAATATTGCAACAAAAACAATCAAATTTTGCGGAATCCAAATTGCTAAACGAATTGATGAACTAGAAAAAACAAGCTGGTTTTTATTCAACATAAAATATAAAGAGTACTCACTCCAAAAATTATTTGAAAAAAAATATTTAAAATTCTTTGATAACAAATATGATGATATATATATTCTCAATGCAAACAGCGGAGAGATTTATCTGTTTTTAACATACATATTCAAAACAATAAAAAATAAAAATAAAAGTAAAAATCCTCTATTTGTTGCTTCAAAAAAATACCATACAGAACTAGTAAGATCGATTTATCCGGATATTCCTTGCGTTTATATTCCGCATTTTTACCGAAAAATTAAGAGTCCGGTTTTTGGTGTAAAAAATTTCAGATTTTTTACGATTTTCCCAAAATATTATTTTGCAAACATTGAGGATGCAATTAAATCAAATCCTGCAGGAGAAAAACATTATTTTGAGCTTATGCTGGATTACTTTAATTTAACAAGAGATGATGTTGAAATGCAGCCCATTACGATTCCGACTGAAAGCGAAAAGAGTATGCTTGAAAAAGTTAAAAATATAAACCTCAATCTGGAAAAATTTATATTTTTATCTCCGGAAGCGATTTCGTGTGAATTATTAGACAACAAATATTGGATTGATTTAATAAAGCAATATCAAACACAGGGGTATGATATATTTGTCAATCTAACCGGAGATTTGGTTAATTTGGAAGATGCCGCTTACAAAACATGTTTTTTAACATATTCAGAAGCATATACGCTCGCATGTCGTGCAAAAAAAATAATTTCACTAAGAAGCGGTTTTACGGAAATATTGTCTCAAACTAACGTTCCTATGGACGTTATATATACAAAATTCAAAGACAGACATCATTTTAGGGATATGGCTTTAGAATATGTAAAAGGCGGCTTTAGCTTGTACAAACTTCCGAACATCAATAAGAATATTATAAATGAAATTAGCATTGATTAATCAGATTTATTTTGCCGGAGAATTTATTTTATTTTTTAAATTTTAATACAAATATATTTGTAAAAAACTCAAACTAAATAGAAACCTTGGTAAAATTCAAACGGCAATAAAAAAAAAGACCAATTTCTTGGCCTTTTAAATGGTTGCGGGAGCTGGATTTTACAAAACGAACAGGCGAACTTCAGTGAGCCTTGTAGCTTGTATCTCGAGCGTAGCGAGGGTGAACCTTGGTGAAAATCCATGCGACCACTAAAAAAAGACCAATTTCTTGGCCTTTACAAATGGTTGCGGGAGCTGGATTTTACAAAACGAACAGGCGAACTTCAGTGAGCCTTGTAGCTTGTATCTCGAGCGTAGCGAGGGTGAACCTTGGTGAAAATCCATGCGACCACTAAAAAAAGACCAATCCCTTGGCCTTTACAATTGGTTGCGGGAGCTGGATTTGAACCAACGACCTTCGGGTTATGAGCCCGACGAGC
>CAMVQX010000008.1 GCA_947169755.1 uncultured bacterium | reverse complement strand
CCCAAAACTCTTGCTATTTGTATTACCGATCTGATTCCTACTTCCTTAATAACTCTTGCTGCGCATACGTTTGACGATACAGCCAATGCTGTATAAATAGGTATTTTACCCCTGTACCTTTTAGTGTAATTGCGAGGAGACCAATTACCTATAGTAACAGGTTTATCTTCGATCATATCGTTAGGGGTAATCCCTTTTTCCATTGCGGCAGCATATACTATCGGCTTGAAAGACGAACCGGGAGGCCTTATTGCAAGAGTAACACGGTCGTATTGGCTTTTAGAATAATCTTTACCGCCGGCATAAACAAGTATCCTGCCGTCAACAGGACTAAATGAAAATACTGCAGCTTGATTATTATCACCATTCAAGCCCCAGTTCCTTAAGTTTTTCATTATAGCTTCATCTGCTGCTTTTTGAGCTTTATAATCCAATGTTGTAGTTATTTTATAACCACCTTGAGAAATATCAGCTTCATCAAAGCCGAGTTTTTCCAATTCTTTCATAACGTAATCACAAAAATAAGGAGCTTTATTTGTTGTGTAATACTGAGGCTTTTTACCAAGTTTCACCGGCTCTTGCTTTGCTGCAACATATTCTTTCTTTGTAATATAGTGCATTTTATACATTCTCAAAAGCACTTGATTACGGCGTTTTACAGCCAAATCCATGTTGTTAAACGGATTATAAATTGAAGGAGCTTGAGGCAAACCGGCAAGCAAAGCCAACTCAGAAAGTGAACAATCTTTCAAGTGCTTATCAAAATAGATTTGAGATGCACCTTCCACACCATACGCACCTGCTCCGAGATAGACACTATTCATATACATTTCAAGTATTTGATCTTTTGAAATTGTTTTTTCAATTCTTGCAGCAATAAATAACTCTTTAATTTTTCTGTCAAAAGTTCTCTCATTGTTTAAAAACAAAACTCTTGCAAGTTGTTGAGTTATAGTACTTGCACCTTGAACAACACGTCTTGCCAAGACGTTCTGGACAGATGAACGAGCCAAGCCTGCTAAATCGTAGCCGTGATGACGATAAAAGTTTTTATCTTCCGTAGCAATAAGTGCATTCTTTAAATTTTCGGGAACATCTTTAAGCTCAACTTTTTCGTAAGTATATGCAGTAAATGTTTTTATAATTTCGCCATCAGAAGAATATATTTTTGTTACAATATTAGGTTTCCATTGCTCCAAATTTTCAATCGGAGGTAAAGATGAAAGATAAAGTTCCAATGCAGCAACACCGGCAAATGCGCATGCAACAAACAAAAGAATCAAAAAACGAATCGTCGAAAAAATTCCGTTCTTTTTCTTAGAATTTTTTGAAATATTTGCCCTTGCCATTTCTTTTGCTGATTGATTTTTATTTACATAGTATTTTGCCATAATAAATTCCCCACATAATTCTATTATAAAATAGCATTATTGGCAAATTATTAACGCAAAAAAGTTATAATCTAGCGGTTATCTAAATATTTTAAAATTTTCTCCGTAAAAATGCCAACAGAACAATAATTTTGTGCAGTTATCAAATTATTGTCCTCAACTACGTTCACTTCACTTATTCCACCTTGAACAAAATTAGCTCCGCTATTTTTTAAAGCATCTTCCAAAAAATAAGGGATTTTATTCTCTTTTTGAAAATAAAATTCTTCTTCATTAGTAAAACAAGTGAGTCTTCTACCTTTAACAAACGGGGAATTATTATCTTTTGCGGATAACAAACCGGCAGGGCCATGACATATTGCACCGATTAACTTGTTTCGCTGATTAAAATTTAGGATAATTTTACCTAAAAGCTCATTATTGCATAAATCAAACATTGGGCCATGTCCGCCCGGTAAAATTAATGCATTATACCTGTCATAATCAACAAATGCCAAGCGTTTTACGTTATTCAAAACATTTTTAGCGCTTTCCCAACTTTCATTTAAACTCTCCTCATCTATCGGAATTTTCCCACCATTTGGGCTTGCAACAGTAATCTCATATCCTTTCTCAATAAAAGCATTATAAGGAATTGCAAATTCTTCAAACCAAACTCCTGTTTGAGAATTATCAGTCAGCTTATCGACATCTGACACAACAATAAGCACACTTTTATGCGTTTCGAAATTGCACATTTGGCAAGATTCGTAGTTTATGTTTTCCATATTAATTTCTCCCTTTTTATCAGGAAAACATATTTAAAAAAATTTTTCATTAGTATGTTGTTGAATTTTTTTTATAAATTACATTTTTTGAATACCAAATTCAGCAAATAAAAATTCTCTATATGCAAAGACATTAGGAAATTTTTCGTTACGATTCAAATCATAAAAATCTTCTTGAAGCATTTTTTGTATATATTTGAAATCTCCTCTTTCTTCCATATTTTTTCGTAATCTTCTTAAGGTTTTTACACGCTTAATTACCTGTTTTGCAAATTTGATTTGACCATCGGAAAAAATGTTTAAAGATTTTTCAAAATCTTTTTCACAGATGTCAATTTCACGTTCTCTGGCAGCAGTCAAAAATTTAATTACTTCAAATTTTTCTATAGAGCTAATTTTTGCATTAGGATATGAATCCAAAACTCTTGCAATAGTGGACCAATCCGCTCTTAACTGAGGATTACTGATATATTTAGCATTTTCTTCACTCTGTCCAATATCAATAACTATTCCGTTTATTGAATTTTCAAAATGTATATCAACATCTTCAAAAAATTGTCTTAATTTTTGCCATTCACCGATTTCGGATTTTGAATGATGTGATTTTTCTATAAATTTAGATAAAATATATCCGCCGGCATTGTCTGCCTGTGCAGTAATCCGAGACATAAAAGGTCGTGCAAACCTCCCTTGTGAACCTCTTTTGTATCGCGTAAAAACATTTTGAGCCTCAAAACCTCTGCCATTATTATCTAAATATTCTGCAAAATCTCTATCTAATATTTTGGGAGATATAAAAGATGAAAGGGCATATGGATATTCTCCTACTTGTATTTTATGACAATGTTTTACCCTGCCGCAGCTTTCATATTTTATAGATATATCATCACGCTTCAAAATTTCTTTCATTTGTTCTGTTAATTTTTTTATATGCGGATCAAACTTACTCCTGTTACAATAATCTCCGCACCAACCTTGTTCAATTTCTGCAACTGCTTTTGAAAACTCTTGGAGTACTTCATCAATTTTTGCTGTTACTGCAGGAATTTCATCTTTTGAAAATCCTTTTATCCAATCATAAGGAAGTGCACCAAGCCTCTTTTGCGCATCGGGAAATGTTTTGCAAAATTCATCTATTGCATATGGAGTAATAAAATTATGTTTTGTCTTATGATACAGACTTTTAGGGGTTGTTAAATTATAATATGATAATATAAGCGGAATACGCATAGTATTTATACAAAACACGTAATAAAAAATTTTTGCTATTTGGATTTTTTCAATAACACAACTGCTTGAGCTTCTATTGCCAATTCTTGTCCTACTGCATCCATTTTTTCATTTGTTTTTGCTTTTATAGACAACCTATCCAAATCTATTTCAAAAATTTCGCACAAAACTTCTTTCATCTTAGGAATATACGGCATCATTTTCGGTCTTTGCGCAATTATATTACTGTCAATATTTTCTATAACATAATTTTTTTCTTTAACAAGTTCATAAACTTTTTTCAACAAAATTGTACTATCTATATTTTTGTAGATTTTATCCGTATCAGGAAAAAGTGTCCCAATATCAGAAAGACAAAGAGCACCTAGCATACCATCAATAATTGCATGTATCAAAACATCTGCATCAGAATGTCCCAAAAGCCCCTTTTCGTGAGTAATTTTTACACCGCCAATTATTAAATCACGTCCCTGTGTGAGTTTGTGTATATCGTAACCTATTCCAATTCTGTACATAATTTTCTCCTATCTAATATTATCATATGATTTCAAAAAATGAAAATTGTTTTAACATAGTATCGGAGGTAAGCTATGTTAATATCAGTCGGTGAACAAATTACAGGACACAAAATTATAGAACAAAAAGATATCCTTTTTGGAGTTGCAGATTCTACAGAAGGCGGAATGTTCCGTAGAAATGCAATTAAAAAATTAATTCATGCTGCAGAACTTGTCGGAGCTAACGCTATTACAAATCTACATATGGAAATTTATCAAACAACACCTGAGGTTACAGAAGCTACAGCATACGGCAATGCCGTAGTTGTTGAACAAACTTGGGGCAGTGTTTCACACGAAGTTAAGACTATTACACCTGCAGGTTTGCAGCCAAAAGTTGATGATTCTCCGGAAGCGGAAATCATGGATGCAAACGGTTACAAATTTGTTGTTTGCCCGAAATGCAAAAGCAAATATAAAGCTGACATTGATGAAAACAACCGTATAAGAATCGTCGGCTTTGACGATGTTGATGATGACGAACCGGGATTGCAAATATACTGCTTAAGATGCGGTTCAAAATTTACCGTACCGGACAGTTTATAAATTTTTCACAAGCTTTGACAAATCCGTCATTTTCAACGGTATCAGTTATGAAATCGGCACATTCTTTTAATTCGGGTGTGCCGTTTCCCATTGCAACTTTTATTCCGCCGGATTTTAAAAGCTCAATGTCATTATTTTGATCACCTATAGCCAAAACCTCGGATTTTTCGATATCCCAAAGCTTACAAAGATATTCAACGGCACAAGATTTTTTTGCCTCATTGTTTGAAATTTCACAAAAATATGGGGTTGATTTTACTATATAAAGTTCGGGAAATTCTTTGCCCAAAAAATCCACCCAACCTGTAACAGTGGGCGCATCACCATACTTTATTGCAAGAATTTTATTTACATTTTTTATTTCCAAACTCTCAAACGGACAAACTTTATAATCTATAAATCTCGCATCTGTATACTGTTTTATAGTTTCGTCATCTTTTTCAACATACAAAATGTCGTCCATATAAAGATTTATATGGACATTATTCTCTTTTGCCCATTTTATAATTTCTTTTGCTCTTTCGGCATCCAAATCTTTTCTGTAATAAACTTTTCCGGAACGATCTTTTATCATACCGCCCTGATAGGAAACTATCGGAGTATCCAGTTCCAATTCATCAGCCAAAAAAGTCGCAGCTTTGTGCATTCTGCCTGTAACAAGAACAACTTTAACATTTGATGCCGTCAAATTTTTTATACATTCTTTAACTTTTGGAGTAAATCCGCCAAAATCCCAATTCAATATTGTTCCGTCAATATCAGTTGCAACCATCTTTACAGTCATAAAATATTACCCCTCAAAATTGCACAAAGTGTTTTTGCATCAACAATTTCATTGTCATTAATTTTTTTCAAAACTTCATCGTAACTCATTTCCAAAGGTTCTAAAATTTCACCCTCATCAAGATTTTGTTTAGTATATATCAAATCTTCAGCTTTGTATAGATAAAGTTTTTCATCACTATATCCTGGAGATGTGTAAACATAACCCAAATCTGCCCACTTTTTTGCTTGGTAGCCCGTTTCTTCTTCCAATTCTCGTTTTGCGGCAACAAAGGGATCTTCACCGTATTCAAGTTTGCCGGCAGGAAGTTCCAGCATAACTTCTTTCATTGGGTATCTGAATTGACGCACAAAAAGAATTGTCTCACTATCTTTATACGCCAGAATTACAACCCCTCCTGAGTGTTTTACAACTTCTCTGTATGCTTTTTGACCGTCAGAAAGTTCAACATTATCTTTAAAAACTTTTACGATTCTGCCGTCATATACTTGTTCTGATTTTAAAGTTTTTTCTTGAAAGTTCATAACTTTATAATATCACAACATTTTTATTATATAATTATTGAAAAGGAGAAATATTTTATGGAAGTACAATTTGATCCGGGATTTGTAGGACATATGTCTGCATTTATCCCGAATATACAACATGTTTATGGGTTTTTAGCACAAATTAAAAATTTTAATCAAAAGAAAATGCAATTTAAAATGTATTATCCGGGAATACAAATGTTGTTGAAAAACTATATCGGATTTTATCTTGGCTGTATTTTGTGGGCTATTTATATCAAACAATTTGAGGGTGCAGCTATTTTAAATAACATTTGCTACGGCGGGGATTACAGTGAAGATGAAACTTTGGGTGAAGTTGATTTTTTGAAAGAATACATCAATCAGCTTAAAAAAGATGTAAAATATTACCTTGGTCAAGAATTTTCAATAGATGAAACATCTTTGAAAATAATTGATACCTACAGAGAATTTCTAAAACTTAACGAAGGTTTTGTAAAAACCCAAACTACAAATGATTTAAAGCTACCGGCTTTAAAAACACCTTCCGATATGGAGCTTATTAAAAAAGAAATAGATAAAGTGTGCGAAAACGGCAAAATCTATGAACTTTTACCGTTGGCAAATCAGGTATTATGAATTTAAAACAAAAAGTCTATCAAATGTTCATTTTAGGATGTGAGGGCGGAGGTTATAAGACTGCGCTTAAAAATAACCTCGGCGGAATAATATTCTTTACACACGATATACAATCAACCGAACAGTTTAAGCATTTGATAAATGAGGTAAAACAGTTCGGCACATCCCCATTTTTATCTGTAGATCAGGAAGGCGGAAGAGTAGAGCGAACCGAAAACATTCATAACGGCAAAAAATACTTGTCCGCAAAATATGCATTTGAAAAAGGCAAAGAATTCTTGAAAAATCAGACTCAAGAAATTGCACAAGAATTAAAAAGTTATGGTATAAATTTGAATTTTGCCCCCTGTATAGACGTAAACACAAACCCAAATAATCCGATAATAGGAGAGAGGGCATTTTCAAACAATCCTGATGATGTTATAAAAGGCGAAAAAATAGTTTCCGAAGTTTATAGAAAAAACGGTATTATTCCTTGCGCAAAGCATTTCCCGGGACATGGAGATGCAAATGCAGACAGCCATTTGACGCTGCCTAAAATTGATTTAACACTTGAGCAAATGGGAAACACACACATAAAACCCTTTAAAGCTTGCGCAAAAACAATCGAAATGATTATGGTTGCACATCTTCACTGTACTTGTTTTGAAAAAAATGTTATTCCGACAAGTCTGAGTAAAAATGCAATTGATTATTTGCGAAATAATCTCGGGTTTGACGGTGTCACAATTTCTGATGATATGATTATGAAAGGAGTTTCTGATTTTGGTTCTGTTGAAGCGTGTGAAATGGGTATCAGAGCCGGATTAAACATGTTTATATACAGAAATTCAAACCCTGAAACTATTGAAATTATTGAAAAAATTGCACAAAAAGCTATGTCTGATGATGAACTCAAGCACAATATCGAAAAATCCTATGAAAAAATAATGAAGCTGAAATCATTATATATTCATAGCTTTTAGGATTTCGGCCATATCCGCGCCGGTCTTTTTAACATCAGAATTAGAAAACTTGATTGCGTTATCAGGATCTTTCAAACCGTTGCCTGTCAAAATACAAACAATCTTTGAACCTTCTTTAATTTGGTCTTTAACTTTTATCAAACCAGCAACAGATGCCGCGCTTGCGGGTTCTGCAAGAACACCTTCAGATGATGCAAGAAGTTTGTACGCTTTTACAATTTCATCATCGGTTACAAAATTAATCATGCCGTTACTTTCATCTCTTGCGGCTTCTGCAAACTTCCAGCTTGCAGGGTTTCCTATACGAATAGCAGTTGCAAGTGTTTCAGGTTTATAAATTCTTTCACCCTTTACGATTGCTGCAGCACCTTCTGCTTCAAATCCCATCATTTTAGGCAAAGCGGAAATTTTGCCCAAATTAAACCATTCTTTGTAGCCTTTCCAGTACGCTGTAATATTTCCTGCGTTTCCGACAGGTATAAAATGGTAATCAGGTGCTTTGCCTAATGCATTAATAATTTCAAATGCACCTGTTTTTTGACCTTCAATTCTGTATGGATTTACGGAATTTACCAAAGTAATCGGGTAGTTATCGGAAATTTTCCTAACCATTTCCAAAGCTTCGTCAAAATTTCCCTGAATAGCGATAATTTCAGCACCGTACATCATTGCTTGAGAGAGTTTTCCAAGAGCAATATAGCCGTCGGGAATAAGAACAAAAGTTCTCATACCTGCTTTTGCACCGTATGCTGCGGCAGAGGCTGAAGTGTTTCCTGTAGATGCGCAAATAATAGCACCTGCACCGGCCTCTTTAGCTTTTGAAACGGCCATTGTCATACCACGATCTTTAAAACTTCCTGTAGGATTGCATCCTTCAAATTTCAAATAAATTTCCGCATCAACACCTATTTTTTTAGCTAAATTATCAGCCTTGATAAGCGGGGTGTTTCCTTCATTAAGTGTTACAACAGGTGTGTTGTCATTTACGGGTAAATATTCTCTGAATGTTTTTATTAAACCTTGCCAATACATAAATCTTCCTCACTATACTTGAACTCGAATAAGGCTTTCTACTTTACTGCCATCATTTTCAATTAATTTTATCGCATTTTGCATTGCGCTTTCTGATGCAATTTCCGTAATAACAGTAATTTCTGCCGTGTTATCTTCCGAAACGCATTTTTGAACAATACTTGCAAGACTGATGTTGTTTTCTGCGCAAATAGTACCGATTTTCCCGATAACACCCATATTGTTATTTGCGTGAATTGACAAATAATACTTATTTTTAGTTTCGGAAATATCTATCATATGTGCAAAATCATCATGTTTGCATCTCATCATAGGCAAAATATAATCCGTACTGCCAAGTTCTGATACTATAGCCAAAATATCACCTACAACAGAACTTGCTGTCGGAAATTCTCCGGCTCCCGGCCCGGAAAGAGTAATGCAACCAACAGGTGAACCTGTCAGTGTTACAGCATTTGTTACATAATCAATATGCGCCAAAGTTGCTTTTTTAGAAACAAGCATCGGATGTACTCTTACATCAGCATTTCCGTCTTCATCAATTTTGCCTGACGCGATAAGTTTGATTTTGTAACCCAAATCGTTTGCAGCCTTCATATCCTGTGCACGAATTTTTGTAATTCCTTCTCTATAGATATTTTCTATCCTTATGCGTTTTCTAAACGTGATAGTTGCAAGTGTTGCAATTTTATAAGCCGCATCAAACCCTTCAACATCACCAGTCGGATCAGCCTCAGCATAGCCAAGCTCCTGCGCCTCCTTCAAGACATCATCATAAGATGCACCCTGCATATCCATTTTGGTCAAAATATAGTTTGTTGTGCCGTTTACAATTGCTTCAATTTTGTTGATTTTGTTTCCTGCAAGTATTGTTTTAATAGGCATAATCAAAGGTATACCGCCCGCAATAGCTGCTTCATACAAAATTACTTTGTTATGCTGTTCAGCAAAAGTAAATAGCTCTTCACCTCTTTTTGCCAAAAGCTCTTTGTTTGCTGTAACGATATGTTTACCGCATTCAATTGCTCTTTTTATAATACTGAGAGCCGGCTCGATTCCACCAATAAGTTCAGCCACGATGTCAATTTCAGGATTTTCCGCAACCTCATAAGCATTGTCAGTTAACAATGATTTATCCAACCCAACAATATCACGAGGTTTGTTTATATCTCTGACAGCAATTTTTACAATCTCTATGTTATCAAAATTCTTTAAAGTCTTCAGTACTCCCGACCCAACTGTACCAAGCCCTATAATTCCTACTTTTATCTTCTTATCCATAAGAAAATAATAGCATAAAAAAAATAGACTGTTTCAGTCTATTTTTTTATTAACAAAGTTTTTATAAAATCTATTATTTTTTCGATTATATTTTTTTCTTTTGGCATTTCAAGTTTTTTATCAAACCCAAAAATATCACTGTCATTTTGTTTTAGGAAGATGCTTTCATCTAAATATTTTTTTTCTTTTTCATCTTCTCTGCGGCCTTGAAACATATAACCGAGGTTACCGCCGCCTCCGTCATTTTGCATAGATGCAGCCGCCTTGATTATCGGTTTTGAACTCAATACGTTTACATCGAAACTCATTTTTTCACCAATTAATTTACTTTCGTAAACCCCTTGTTTTCCCTTATATATATAAAGTATTTTTCATGAAGAAATGTTACAATTTTTGGGCAATTGTAACAAAAAATTTACAAAATGTTAGATAGTACTTTTTACTTATGAAACAGGGGCTGAACCAACACGTAAATATCATTAAATAACACAAGTACCAATAATATTATTAAGAGTATAAAGAATACGGTCATTATTTTGTTTGCAATTTCTTCATTTACCGGTTTGCCCATAATCTTTTCAATCAATAGGAACAACAAATGACCGCCGTCCAAAGCCGGTATCGGCAATATGTTTAAAATGGCCAAATTCATTGAAATAACGGCTGTCAAAAGCAATCCGTAAAAAATACCGTCTTGACTTATTATATCTCCGCCGAGTTTGGTAATCAAAACAACTCCGTGCATATTTTTCAGAGGAATTTTACCTGTAAACAATTGCCCTAAAACTATTATCATAGATTTTGTTTCTTTGTACAAATAATTCCAACTTGCAGAAAATGCCGATTTTACGCCTGTTACAGGAATTAAAATTTCTTTTCTTTCAGGCGCAATACCGATTAAGCCATCCTTATCCGCATAAAGTGTTTTTAGCTGAACAACTTGTCCATTTCTCAAAACCTTTATATCAAGAGGTTTAACAGTATCCGACATAGCATAAGCTACATCATTAAGAGAAAATGTTCCGTCTGTTTCAATAAATTTTTTATCTTTAATTTTGTCTCTTAATTCAATTTGTTTTTCTGATAATTTTATATCGTTATTTTTATATAACTCTACAGTATTCAAAACTCTTGTGTTTAAAGTAATTTGTCCTTCATCAATAGCTTCCGGAAGTTTTACAACCAAACCCGAATCTATTATTTCATTTTGCTCATAAGCAGGATTAAAACGTTTTAAGAGTTTATAGTTATCTTCAATATTTTTTTGAGGCGCTTTACCGTCGTAAGATGCGCTATACATTGCATAAAGATTTACTGCGTATTTTGTATCGATTTTTGAGCCGTTAATTTCAAGGATTTGATCACCTTTTTCCATGCCTGAAACCCAGACACTGGCATCTTTTTCTGCAACAATATCTTTTACATAAGTTTCAAATTTACCCGACGGCAAGTTATGCCACAAAAAAGCAGTCATCAAAACCAAAACAAAAGCACAAATTACGTTTGCTGTTACACCTGCAGAAAAAACTATTGCTCTTTGCCAAATTGGGCGGTTTAAAATTCTGTCTTGAGAATCTTGCGGAACATCAGAATCCTTGTCGTCATCTGGAAAAGAAACATAGCCCCCAAATAAAAATGCATGTATAACAAGTGTTATATCGCCTATTTTTTTCTCCCAAAGGGTAGGCCCGATTGGCAAACCTATCCCAAATTTATCCACCTTCATTTTGAACATTCTGGCAGAAAAGAAATGACCTGCCTCGTGTACCAAAATTAATATACTTATCAATAAAATCATTATAATTGTAGACATTTTTTACCTCACATGTAAAACCAAAGAATTATTTTTGCATATTTTGCAACAAAAACAGCTGCAAAACTAAAAATTAAATCATAAATTATTTTTATACCGCTTTGAGCGCAAATCCAACCGTTCATAAAAGTCCAGCCTTCATGATGAAGCCCTGCTAAAAACAGCATATATAAAGTTCCGATAACATGTATTGTCAGAACTCCGACTAATACAGCATGGAGTATATTTCTGTTTGAAAAACCGCTTTTCAAAATTGAGCCTGCAAAAAATACAGCCGGAATATATCCCAAAATATAGCCAAAACCATATTCCAAAATATACTTTGGACCGCCTCCAAGCGCAAATACAGGAATTACAAATAATCCTAAAATTATATAAATCAACACGCTGGCCAAACCGTATTTTCTGCCTAAGAAAGCTCCGACAAACATAACAGCAGGTATCTGCGGAATAAGTTTGTATGTAAACAGAAAATCTTTTATTGTATGCGGTTCGCTGAATAAATTGCTCGGTAATGTTAAATGAGTTATATCAAGTTGCAAAAACGTAGCAAGTATTATCAAAAATGTACAAAACAAAATCAAAAGCACACTGCCAAATGATAATCTTATCCCCTCTATTTGTCGTTTTACAGTTCTTGTTTCGGCTCTCATAAAATTTGTATTTTCCCGTTTAATATATTTATATTTTTTTCGTATCCAAATTTAAATTTATCGTAAAAAATATTCTCTGTCCACATTATTAATGCATCTTCGTTATTGTCCTGATAATAGCCCTTTCTTGTACCTAAAGATTTAAAACCGTACTTTTTATACAATTCTATTGCTGCAACATTACCGACACGCACTTCAAGAGTTATAAATTTAACCATATTTTTATAACATTCATCAATAATTGTTTTTAAAAGAGCTTCCCCAATATGATTTCGTCTGTATTCAGGTGCAACAGCGATATTTGTAATATGTGCTTCTTCTAATATTTGCCAGCAACCGCAATATGCAATAAGTTCATCTTTTTCATTGAACACACTGAAATAATGTGCAAGCTCATTGGAAAGTTCACTCATAAAAGATTCTTTAGACCAATGATGATTTCCGTACGCTTTTGCTTCAATATCAATAACTTTATCGATATCTGTTTTTTCCATTGGTTTTATTTTTATGGCAAAAGTACTTTCCATAAACTTATTTTATCACGCACAACAAACCTTCGGCAATTTTATTAATTTTTATTTAAACTATTGATAAAAAGAGCCAAATATGATAGAATACTCACATTAGGAGAGTACTTTATGAAAAATATTGTTGTTTATACGGATAAAAACGAATCAAAATTAGCAGATGTTTTGGCTCAAATTGATGAAGCAAATGTAAGAATTGAAAATGCTGAAAATTTAAAAGATTATGAAACATTAAATCCGAGTTTAGTAGTTGTAGAGAACGTTCCGAATATTAAAGATGTCCTTATGACAACAAAATTCAAAGCTCCGACATTGTTTATCGGTGATGTATTTAAAGGAACAACAGTCAGAGCTGTGTTATTTGATTTTATCAAAACTCCGGTTGATGATATGGAGCTTGTTATCAGAGCAAATGCTTTAATGAAATATAAAGAATTAAGGGATAAATTGAAAGTTGTTTCAACAACAGATGAATTAACAGGTTTGCATAACAGAAAATATATGCAAGAACGTATGGAACAGGAAATTTCCCGTGCAAGACGTTACGGCAACAAACTTTCTTGTCTTTTGTTTGATTTAGACTTTTTCAAAGTTGTAAATGATATTTACGGTTATGAATGGGGCGATGTGCTTTTAAAATCTATCGCCGATAAACTTAAACAATTGATTAGAAAAGAAGATATTTTGACACGTTACGGTGATGAAGAATTTTTGTTAATCTTGCCTAACACATCTGAAGAAAACGCATTCTTGTTTGCAGAAAGATTCAGACGTGATATCGAAAAAATGGAATTTATTCCCGCAGGAGAAGAAGAACGTCATCCGATTACCATTTCCGGCGGTATTGCAACATATCCATGTATCGAAGATAGTGAAGAGGACGCAAACACGATTATCCGCTACGCAGAACACGCATTATACAATGCAAAGCAGCGCGGCAAAAACAAAATCGTTCAATTCTCTAAATTGAATTTGGGTGAATAGTTGTTTAAAAGAGTCTCTGTTTACAACGCATTTCGGATTTATACAAATAAATCTTTTAGATTAACGTTGAAAAATTGAGCAATTAATTCTATCTTGTCGATTGTTATGTTAACATTACCTTTTTCTAATTTGGAGATATAAGAGTTATCAAAATTCAGCGCCAAAGAAAGTTCTTCTCTTTTTAAACCGGATTTTTCACGTAAAATTTTTACATTTTTTGCAATTTTTTGTCTACCAACTTGACTCATACCCTATTATTGGATTATTATTCCAATATATACAGGAATGATATTCCATTATTGGGTTAAATAAGGTTATTTAATGAAAAAGAAAAGTATTTCAAACAAATCAAATGATGTTTATGCAAGCTTATATTTCAACATTTTATACATCCAAATCAGAAATTTAAAGGATACAATTATATCTGTCTTGGGCTCTTTAAGTACCATGTATGAACAAGCGCTAATCGGACATACATACAAATCGCTTGAAACAGACGACATTTTGCGCGCAAAGTTAAAAAAAATCAGCCAAAAATTTAAGTTAATAAATGATAATTTAATAGATTCAAGCACTGTAATTGACGACCTTTTGGATTTATACGAAGGTTTTGGTGTCAGTGAAGTTTACGAAGCTGATACAGGTAAAATCAGACAACAATAAACTTTTAGTAGTTAATTAAATTTACCAATCCAACTTATAATTTTGCGATGCTACTTATTATTCACCCCATACCCAAATATCGCAAAGTCATATTTGACAGGATCGGAAGGGTCAAATTGTTTTAAATTTTCGGTCAACTCTAAAACTGCCTTGAAATCATTTGCACTACGTGTCAAAATACCCATTTGCCGAGATATTCTTGCAACATGTGTATCTAAAGGTATCAAAAGATCTGACGCCGGCATAAAATTCCAAATCCCAAAATCAACAGGACCTTTCCTCACCATCCACCGCAAATACATACACATACGCTTCATTGCACTGCCTTTTCTGGCATCAGGTATCATAAATTTAAATCCCATAGCTTCAGGCTCTTTTGCCCTGGAATAAAAGTAATCCGTTATAGGAACAAACATATTTCCGCCAATTTTGTTTTCATAACCGTATTTAAAAAGTTTTTCGAGTCCGCCATCTGTTTTATAAAGCATTTTCAGAATTTCAAAAATCTGCGCAAAATCTTCGGGTTTTCCGAAACGATAATTAAAATCACCTAAAATTTTCGGCTCAAAATTCATAATAAAATTGTAAGGCTCATTTTCTGCAATACTAAGTAATTGATTCAATTTTTTTATAAAGATTTCGCGCCTTCCGTACGCAACCAAAGAAGCGATAAATCCCGCAATCTCTTTATCTCTTTTATCTGGAAAACGGTTTGGAATTCCGATAGGATCATCTTTAAAAAATTCTACTGTTTCGTATTTTTTTACAAGTTTATCAAGTTCAGTTTTTGTAACCATAATTTTTTGCAACTTCAATTTCATCCTCTTTTGACATTTTAGGATTTTTTAATTTTTCTTTCAAAATTTCATCAAATATTTGTTGATATTTTGGAGACGGCTGAATTCCGAGAGTTTTCAAATCATCACCGGTTGTTTCAATTTTTATTTGTCTCAAATCGTCAAGATAATGTCTTGCAATATTTTCATTTTTTATTATCGCATACAGCAAAATTGTTTCTAGACGGCAATTTTCAAACATTTTATAAATCTCAAAATCAGATTGCGGTTCAATTTGAGGGATATCATCAATAATTTTTTGTTCAATCTTTGTGAACGGCAATCTTGACAAATCGCCCAAAACCCCGACATAAACAAGCCAGATATATTCACAATCGTAATCATTGATAAGTTTTTCTATATTAATTTTAGGTAATTTTACGTCATTTTCAGTTACTAATTTATAAATTTTTTCGTTTATAAATTTTTCAAAAGCTTTTTGGCTGTTAAGATTAAAGGTTTCAATCAACTCTTTTTTAACGCGTTTGTAGCTCATGTCGTAATTAATATTATTCAAGTAATTATCCTGAAGGTTTTTTGTATGTTCATCAAGCTCGAAACCAAATCTGACAGAGAATTTCAACCCTCTGATTATTCTTGTAGGATCGTCTATAAAACTCTTGTCATGCAATACTCTTAATTTTTTATTTTTTAAATCTTCCAGCCCACCGGTATAATCAACAATTTCGCCTGTTGTAACGGATTTTGCAAGCGCATTAATCGTAAAATCACGGCGCATAACATCTTCCTTTAAAGAACAGCCGATTTTTTCAACAACTGGAAGATGTCCTTTATGAGGATAGCTTTCTGAGCGGGTAGACGCAAAATCCACTTCTCTGCCATTTACACAAACTCTAACCGTTCCAAAATCAGGATTTTCCTGAATAACTTCACCAAATTTTGAGCAATATTCGATAGCATTTCCCACATAAGTGATGTCAATATCAAAAGATTTGCACCCTAAAAGTTCATCTCTTACAACTCCGCCTATGTAAAATAATTTATTTGAATTATCGTTTATTTTGATGATGTCCATGGTTGGTATTTTAACGTAAAATGAAATAAAATGGAATAGGAGTAACTTATGCTACAAGAAGCAACAAAAGCATTAAATTCAGCGTTTAACAACAGTTTTATAAAGAAATTGAGCCAATACCTTCACGATTGTGTAAGAGAAGAAGTTAAAAGTTCTACCTTCAGAAACCTCAAAGGCGACAAAGATAATAAATGGATATTTTTGCAAGGTGAAGAAAAATTATTTTCAAACGGCGATGAATACATTTCCCTTGACGGAAGCGACCCGAAACTCACAGAATTAATGATTCAAAGCGATTTGGGCGCAAAAGACAAATATTTGATTTACGGATATTTGTTCTTGGTTGGTAAAAGTTCAAAAACAAAAAAACAAAACGAATTTTTAACCCCGCTTTTATATATGCCATGCAAACTTGAACGCAACGGGGTGAATATAAACTGCTTTAGACAGGAAGAAATTTTGTCCTTAAATACCGGCGCACTTGCTGCTTTGATGAGCAAACATGACGATGAAGATGAAGTAGATTTATTGCTTGAGGGTATTCTGGACGTTGTACCTGACTTGCCTATTACGCAAGAAAAACTTGATGTATTTTTGACAACTCTTAAATCTCTTGTTCCGGATTTGGAAATTGCCGTAAATACCGATGAATACAAAGAAGATGACAATATTTCAAAATCAAAAGATTTCTATAAAGAAAAGGTTGATGGCGAAAATCTAGACGAAATTATTGAAGAAGAAGAAAGGGAACAAGAAAAACAAAAAGTAAAACTCGAAAAAGTTGCGGTTACTTATCAAAGTGCAATAATTTTGACAAAACGCCCATCAGTTACAGCCGGAGTTTTACACGAATTAACACAAATCGCAGAAAAACCTTCCGGTATATATAGGGAAACTGCCTTGAGTATAATCAATGAAGAATATGCTCAAAGCAAAGAAAAATCCGTTCCGATGAAGGACTTAAACAAAGTTACGGATTTTTATCCTATAACGCCATTATCATTAAGTGATAGTCAACTACAAGTAATAAAAAATATAGATAACAGCAAATTTGTTGCAGTACAAGGACCTCCCGGAACAGGTAAATCGCAAACAATTGTAAACCTTGTTTCTCATTTGGTTGCAAACGGGAAAACGGTTCTGGTGGCTTCTCGTATGGATAAAGCTGTTGATGTTGTTGCAGAACGTTTGAACGATTTAGGCGCAAGTCATATGGCACTGAGGGCAGGACGTTTAAATTATCAAAGACAGCTCAGCGATGAATTAAATAATTTATTAAATAGCGATAACGGGTTGGATAATAACGTTGAAGATATTCTTCTTGTTGATACAAAAGACATGAAGGATCATCTTGATATGCTAAAAAATCTTGAAAACAAATCCGAAAGTATTATAAAACTTGAAAAAGATTGGCATGATAAACTTTTGGAAGTCGAAGAACAAGAAAAAGTTTTAGGCGAAAGAAGTTTCATTAAAACAAGTCTTAAAAAAGGTGAGATAGATATAATTTCAGGCATAATAAAAGTTCTTGAGGCAAATATTGAAAAAGCCGGTTTTATATCAAAAATAGCAAACTTTACAAGTCTCACACAGCTCAAAAAGATACTTAAACTGAAAGAATTTGACGTTACATACGATAATTTGGGTAAATTGAAGCAAGAATTGGAATTTGCAAATCTTGAATGGTCTTTACGCAACATTGAAGCAAATATTCAAAAAATCGGAAACTTGCACATGTTATCAGAGCAAATAAGAACAATGAAACGTAAGCAAAAAACTCTTGCAACAAATATTTTGAAAAACAAACGACGTGAAGCTTTAAAAGAATTACTGAGAGATGAAAACAAACGACGCAGATTGAAAGTTCATGCAAAATCACTTGTTACAAATCGCAAACGTCTCCAAACAAATATATTGGAAGAAGAAGATTTTAAACCTTTATTGGAAGCATTCCCCTGCTGGTGTGTTACAACATACGCAGTTTCTGATTCACTTCCTTTAAAACCCGGAATGTTTGATGTTGCAATTATTGATGAAGCATCACAATGCGATATAGCAAGCTGTTTCCCAATATTATTCAGAGCAAAACGCGCGGTAATAGTCGGAGATGACAAACAGCTCCCGCATCTTTCTTTCCTTGAAAAAGCTAAGGAACAGTCTTTCTTGAGCCAGTACGGTATCCCTGACAAATATCAATTGATTTGGCGATTCAGAACAAATTCTATGTTTGATTTGGCGGATTATTATTCAATGAATTCAGTTATGCTTGATGAACATTTCAGAAGCCTGCCGCCGATTATTAATTTTTCTAATCATGAATTTTATAACGACAGAATTCGTGTAATGAGAAAAGACAAACCTCAGGAAAAAGTATTGGAACTTGTAGAAGTTATGGACGGGAAAGTCGATTTTGACGCAACAAGAAACCTTCCTGAAATTGAAGCTGTAGTAAAAAGATTACATGAAATAATCATAGAAGATGAAAGACAAAATCCTGATAATCCTGTAAGTGTCGGTATTATATCTCCGTTTAGGGCTCAGGTTGAACAATTAAAAATATCTGTTTCAAAGGTATTATCTGATTATATGATAAAAAAACACCAAATTGAAATCGGTACGGCACACACTTTCCAAGGTGATGAACGTGATATAATGATGATTTCCTGGGCAATTGCAGATAACAGTTTTGTACAAAGTTTAATGTTTATGCAAAAACCAAATCTATTTAACGTTGCAATCACAAGAGGACGTAATAAAGTAATTAACTTTATTTCACGCAATCCAAGAGAGCTTCCTGAAGGGCATTTCAGAAACTATGTTTCATATATGCAGGAATACCAAAACCGCAAAGAAGCACTTAATTCCGGTGAAATAGATGAAAATATTTACAAAAACTCTCTTGAGCGTGAAATTGCTGAAAAATTGAGAGAGCTTGATCACAAAGTTATTGCAGGTTCTGATATTGCAGGTTTGAGTGCTGATTTATTCGTTGATGACAAATTTGTAATAGAAGTTGACGGTGTGGAAGATAAATCAAAATCTTACATATCAAATATGAAAAAACAGGCAATAATTGAACGTTCAGGTTACAAAGTAAAACGTATAACGTTCAGAGAATGGCAATACTCGCAAAAAGCTTGTCTGGACAGAGTATTATTAGAAGAAATTTAGCCCAAAACGTGAATATGAAGGTGAAAAACTTCCTGTCCTGCTTCTTTTCCTGTATTAATTAAGGTTTTATAAGACTTAAGACCGATTTTTTTCGTAACATCTTTTACGGTTTGCAATAATTCGCCCATAAGCTTTTTATCTTCAAGCTCATTTAAAGATTCAACATGCATTCTTGGCACAACAAGCAAATGAGTCGGAGCTTTTGGATTAATATCTTTGAATACAACCGCATATTCATTCTCATATACAAATTCTGTTCCAAATTCTCCGTTAATAATTTTACAAAAAATACAATCTGTCATCTTTAAATCCTCCTCGTTGATTATAGCATAAAGTTTTTTGTAAAACTTTTTGTAATTTTCTTGCCATAAAATTTTGTACAAAGTACAATAGTAATATATTTGGGGAGGATTTTTTTGTGCCACAACCGGCCGAAAGATATTACGAAGATTACCGCTATTATAGTCGGCAAAATTATGTCCGACCACAGCTTAAATCGGTAAAACCTATTAGAACCGCCGACAAAAAGAAAGTCGAACGTAACCGTTTTATCCACAGAATTATTTCGTTTTTATTTGTAGCTGTGGTTGCATTTGGCTTGCTGCCGATAGGATTTAATAAAATAACAAAACACATTTTCAATCCTACTCCATACAAAAAAATAACAACTGATTATCAACAGATTGTTTTCCCGACAACGAACTACCTTTCAAATCACTGGTTTATGGGAATGCGTTCATTTGTTAATACTGCAAAAAAACCGCAAATGACAACTCCTATTGAAAATTCAGAATTAGCACCTTTGAAAAATGAAATAAAATACATTGCATCAACTTACCCGGAAATAAAACCTTCAGTATATGTTTGGGATTACCAAACGGGGGATTATGTGGATTTTAATGCTGATGAAATCTATCCGACTGCAAGTATCATAAAACTTCCGGTTCTAACAGAACTTTTTCGCTCAATTGAAAAAGGATTTGTTTCTTTAGATGAAAAAATGACATTAACTGATTATTATATGACCGAGGGCTCAGGAAGCTTGCAATACAAAGGTTTAAACAGTCAATATTCAATTGACACCCTTGCAAGAGTAATGATTACGGAATCCGATAATTCAGCAACAAATATGCTTATGGCGCGTTTGGGCTCTATGACTGACATAAATTCCGCAATACGCCAGTGGGGTTTAAAGCACACTTACGTTCAAACCTGGCTTCCGGATTTGGAAGGTACAAACCATTCTACAGCCCGTGATATGGCTACAATACTATACAACCTCGATAATCCAAAGTTTTTATCTAACGAATCCCGTGCAAAAATCTTTGATTATATGGGACATGTGCACAACAACAGACTAATTGCGGCAGGTTTACCTCAAGGGGTTGAGTTCCTTCACAAAACCGGAGATATCGGAAAAATGTTGGGTGATGCCGGTATTGTTTTTGCGCCTAACGGCAAAAAGTATATAGTTGTTATGTTAGTAAACAGACCTCATAACTCTCCGTTAGGAAAAGAATTTATAGTTAAAGCGTCTGAAACTATTTATAACTATATGGTGAAATAATGTTGAAAGAGCTTTTAAACTCAAAGAAATGTTTTAAACTCGTCTGTGGTGCAGGTAATGAAGATGCTTTAGAGGTAGAAAAACTTGTTGCGTTGTATTCAGCCGCAGGCTGCAAATTTTTTGATTTATCAGCCAAACCTGAAATAGTTGATGCCGCGAAAAAAGGACTTCAAGACCGTGAAGGCTATTTATGTGTCAGCGTTGGAATAAACGGAGATCCTCACATAAGAAAAGCCCAAATAGATTATGAAAAATGCGTTGGTTGCCACAAATGCGAAGAAATTTGCCCGCAAAAAACCATTTCGCACTGCAAAATCAAATCCGCAAGATGCATCGGATGCGGCAAATGTTTTTCTGTCTGCCGGCATAATGCAATAACATTCACAACCGAAAATAAAGATTTGAAAGAAGTTCTACCGCCTTTAATTGAAAAAGGGATCGACTGTATTGAACTCCATACAATGAATGAAAATGAAGGTGATACTTTGGAAAAATGGAATTATATTAATTCTGTTTTCAACGGTTTTTTGAGTATATGCACAGCAAGAGGAAATCTTTCCGAAACAAAAATGCTTGAACGTATTAAAAAAATGATAAACAAACGCCCTGCTTATTCAACAATTATACAGGCTGACGGATTTCCTATGAGCGGCGGAAGAGATGATTTTAAAACCACTCTTCAAGCTGTTGCCACGGCAGAAATTGTTCAAAATGCAAAACTTCCTGTCTATATAATGCTTTCAGGTGGTACAAATTCAAAAACTTCAGAACTTGCAAAAATGTGTGGCATAAATTATCACGGAATTGCAATAGGTACATTTGCAAGAAAAATTGTAAGCAAATATATTGAAAGAGATGATTTTTTAACAAACAAAAGAATTTTTAACGAAGCCTTGAATATTGCAAAACAACTCGTAGAAACAGTTTAGACTTTATTCAATTCTTTTGAAACTTCTTTAACATATTTTTTTACAGCAGGAGTAATCAACAAGTCAGGTTCTGAATTTGCAAATTCGTCCAAAATAATTGTTCCTCGTTTTAAATCACCCTGTTCAATATACAAAATCCCAAGCATGACTTTGTTTAAGACATTTTCATCATTTGAATATTCACCGATTTTAGTTTGCACAAGATTCAAAGCTTTATAACATTTTGCAAGTTTTTGATAATATTGTAAATTCAAGCTATACTGTGTTATAGCATCTTCATACGGCTGTTTTGCCATATCAGGATATCCTATCTCCATATATGCATCACCGATATTCTTATAATAAACTGATGTTGCCTGAGTATTTGGATTCAAACTTATTGCAATTTTGAATTCTTGGATTGCCGCATAATAACAATGTTCTTTTAAATAATTCAATCCTAAATTATTATGGAAATAAGCATTTTTAGTTGCATCAATCACAAAAGTCTCCGGCTCGCCGTAACCTGAGGTGAGAATACCTAAAAATAACAATAAAAATATCGCAAATCTTTTCATCATAATTTATTTAATTATTTTCTACAGCAAGTCTATTTCCAGACCTTCGTAAGCAAAAATAACGCCCTCATAATCTTTGTAAAGTTCTTTTATAGAATTTAGTTTGTTGTCATCATAATTTGGATCATAGTGGAAGAAAACCAAATTTTCAGCATTTGATTGATTTTTGCATTCAATAGCCATTTCGTATGTTGAGTGCCCATACCCTTGTTTTGGGGCATATAAATCCATATAATCTTCTGTTGTGTATTGTGCATCATGAATTAAAAGATTGCAATTTCTTGCAAAACTGATTAATTTCTTGTCGCCGCCCTTGTAACTTTCCTTATCTGTTGCATAAACCAGAACTTTGTCCTTATAAGCTATTTTGTATATCAAAACACCTTCTTGAGGATGGGCGTAAGAACGATAATATGTAATTAAAACATCATCATTTTCAACTTTCGTATCATCTTCTGTTTCAATTCTTTTAATTATCGGTTGTTCATTATGGCGAAGGATGATTCCCTCAGATTCGTTTAAATCTCTTATATTTAAATTTCCTGCAATATCACCCAAATCTAAAGGAAAAGATTTACCAAACAAAAGTTGAGAAATTTCATCAGACAAACTTTCGTTATAACTTACATTTCCAAAAACATTTATCTCTGAAGTCGGAATATGAAGCGGTCTAAAAAACGTAAACCCTTGCAAATGATCTTGGTGAATATGTGAAATTAAAACAGTTGCCTTAATAGGTTTCCTTTCGGACGGATTAACACCGGACAAAATATGATTTTTCAAAAGTTCGTTTCCAACGGAAATTAAACCTGTTCCGGCATCAAGAATAATCAAATGTCCGCCGACATTAACTTCAACACAAGAAGTATTCCCCCCATATTGCATATAATCGCTGTCTGCTATCGGATAGCTTCCTCTTACACCTCTAAATTTTACACTAAATTCGCTCATCTTAACCTCATTTTTTAATTGTAATTACGGCGTTTCTGTCTTTTTCTTCACCTATATAAAAGTTTGATGAAAATATCAAAAGTTTTGCAAGTTTTTGGATATCTTTTAATCTTGTTTCTTTGTCCTCAATATTAAACACCACACGATTTCTGTAATTATTAACGGTAATCATTCTGAATGCATTTGGATATGTAACCATAGAAGGACAACTTACATACAAAATATTTCCTTCCTGTGAAATTTTTGCGCCATGATAATGTCCCTGAAATACTCCAATGGGATTTTTATATTTTTTCAATACTTCCTGAATCTTGTCTGCATCTAACAGCCTGTGATTAGGACTGTTAAACGGCTCTACGATAGGAACATGCATATATATCAAAATTACATCTTTAGGAGAATTTTTTATTTCATTATCAAGCCAAGCAAGTTGTTCTTCTCCGACCAAACCGTTAGATGTTAGCCTGTCTCTTATAATTGTATCTAAAACGATTGCTTTAAAACCTTTTTGCGGAACAAATGAATAATATGTTTTTTCAAACTTATAATTTTTGTTATACTTATTCACAAGCTGCATATACAAAGATGGAGTCAAATAGCCGCCAATCATTGTATCATGATTCCCAAAAGCAAAATACCAAGGATATCTCAAATTATCCAAATGCGGCAAAAATGCACTTAATTCTTTTTCATATGCTTTATCTATCAAATCTCCGGTGAACATGACAAAAGAAACATTTGGAGTTTCATTTATTTGAGCTATTGCATCATCAAGAAGTTCTCCGGAACGTGCAATCATCTTATAAGTTGTATTATTTTGACCGGTATAGAAATGAGCATCACTAATTTGAGCGAATTTCAAGCTATTAGTACTGCTATAACATTGAAGTCCGTAAAACATTGCAATTGCAAGCAATATTGATATAGACCAATTTTTAAACACACTCATAAAACTTTCTTTCTGTTTTCTTCTCATTTTTTATCCAACATCATCTTTACGTTATTATAAGTTGAATTCAATTCTTTGTCGTCATCAGACAGTATGATTGCTTTATCTAAATTTAATAAAGCATTTCGATAATCATTCTGGGCATAATCACAAAGACCAAGATATTTATATACTTCCGAAGTTTGTACATTTCGTGATAAAATAAGCAGTTTTTGTCTTGCTTCATCGTAATTGCCTTTGTAATACAAAATTTTTGCCTCTATTAAAAGATATGAAATATTTTCTTCGATTTTTAAAGCATTTTTAATATCTTCTTCCGCCTCAATAATATAATTCATATTTAAATAGGCATCAGCTCTTAAGGCATACGCTATATCAGAATTTTTATTGTATGATAAATATTTACTGAACATATCAACAGCATTTTGAAATTCTTTATGCTCCAAATATGTTTTTCCCAAGCTCAAATAAGATTGTGAATAATTTGGTTTCAATTCTATTGATTTTCTGTAATAAAAAATTGCATTGTCAAAATTTTTATCTTCCCTGTTTATTTCAGCTAAAAAATAATTAGCCCAGTAATCAGTCGGCATTGAAGATAAAACCTGCATTTGTCCCGCTTTATTGCCTCTTTTTTTATAATTTTGAGCTTGATTTAAAACTTG
>CAMVQX010000007.1 GCA_947169755.1 uncultured bacterium | reverse complement strand
TATGAAAAACGACACAGAAGAAATGCTTTTAGGAGCATCGCTTGATGAACTTATCAAAATGAAAATTGAACATGAGTTTATGGACGATTTGAAAAAATCAAAAGAAACCCCCAAAAAGAAAACCTACACAGAAATTAAAAATGTCCCGAAAGATAAAATCTTTTCAAAATGTGCAGTTTACAGGTATTTCAACAGAAATACAAAATGCGAAACTTTAATCAACGGAATACAGGCAGAAGCCTTGATAGGTTTGCAAAATCATATCAGAGAAAAAATGCTTAATGGGGAATTGAGTGCATTTACAACGGATGACGCTTATATAAAATTTGACAAGGCGGTGTTTTAAAAAATGCCGAAATTTTTATCTCCTTTTGAAAAACCTGCTTATTTTGAGCAGGCTTTATTTTTGTATACTAAATATTCAAAATTTTTAGATGATGATTATGCAAGAAACGGACAATCAATTTTTGAATATTTTGTAAATCTTATTGAAAACACTTCCCCGTTTTTCTATGTAATTGTGGAAAATGATGAAGTCAGCGGGTTTGTATATCTCGATAATATTATCGGCGACAAAAACAGATTGCACAGCGCCGAGCTTACAACCTGCTTTGATAAACGTTATTGGGGGGATTATACAAAACTTTGTGCAGCAATATTTTTGGGATTTTGTTTTGAAAAATGCGGTTTTCAAAAAATTAAAGCACTTGTTTACCCTGAAAATTTTAGGGTGAAAACTTTGCTTGAATTTGCAGGATTTAAAAAAGAAGCACTACTCAAATGCGAAACACTACGTAATAACAAGTTGCAGGATATTGAAGTATATTCCTGCAGAAAGGCGGAAAAATGAAATTTGAAACAGAAGATTTAACACAAAAAATGCCGGAGATGGAGGAAAAATTTTTAATCTCAAATATCTCCGAAAAATTTGACAGATTTAATGATCAGAGAAATTCCCAATTGACAGATATAAAGCTAGTCAGAGATGCAATTTACAATTCTCAGCTTCCGAAAGCAAATGCCTGGGATAGCAAGATAGAACTCCCTGATATTTATGAGCTTGCCCAAACTCTCAAATCTCACATCAGTGAAAATCTCTATTCTCATCCTGATGCAATGTTTGATGTCTCAGGAACAACCCCGCAAACTCAAAGTTATGCAAACAGACAAAAGGCAATGCTTGTAAATACTTTTGAAAATATGAATATCGAAAATGAAATTGAAAAAGTCATTGACGGAATTGTAGAGACAGGTGAGAGCACCCTGTTTGTCGGTTGGGAAACCAAAATAAAATCCGTAAGGCGCGTCAAAACTCTTGAAGAACAATTAAAATCAAATGATAACAAGAATTTTGCAATAGATGACAAAGTTATTTATGACAACGCAAAAATAAGATACATAAAATCTGAGGATTTTGTTTTTGACAAGTATAACAAAGATAACTGGGATAAATGCGCAAAAATTTACAGAACGTATTCAACTATTGATGAGCTATATAGCGACAAATCAAACAATATGCTTGATGATATGAAATTGGAAATCTTGAAAGGAGTGGTGGCAAGTAAGAAAAACAAAAACAATGATGAACGTGCTGTTGAAGGTAACAAAGTAGAAATACTTGAATATTGGGGGGATATAGAACTTTCTGACGGTACACTTTTAAAAAATTGGCTTGTAGTGGTTGCAGCAAGACGTGAGATTATTCGATTTGAGAGTAACCCGTTTATAATTAATCCTTTTATTCATGCTAATATTATTGAATCTCCTCAAACAGGCAGAGGCATCTCACCTTTGCGTGTTGCTCTTATTTTGAATAGTCTTGCTTCAACCATTTTGAATAAGCAGATTGATGCTCTTGCCCTGATGATGAATCCGCCTTACTTGGCTCCAAAAGGCTGTTTTAAAGGTCAACAAGATGTAAGACCCGGTAAAATTATTGAATACGATGCAGCCCTAATGCCTCAAGCGCCGACACCTTTGGCTTTTGATAAAGCAATGGTAGGGTGGGATTTCTTGAATTACTTTAAATCCACAATAGAGAGTGCAACGGGTATTTTTAAAAACATGGCGGGGAATATTCAATCTGCTGAACGTACCGCAACAGAACTTAATTATTCCGTAAGCGGTCAAGAGGCGCGTTTAAATATGATTTTAGATTCAATAAATCGAAAAATCATTGTTCCTATGGTTGAAAAAACTGCAGAGATAATTTCTTATTTCAAACTCGGGCGTGAACTTGTCAGTGTAAATGATAGGGGCAAAACCGATTTTATCGAAATTGATGATGATGTAAGAAACGGAAATTATATTTACCGCTATGGCGACAGACGTGCAACTTTTGAACGCAAATCAAGATTGAGGGAATTGTTTGAAGTTGTCAAATCTTTTGCACAAATTCCTGAAGTTGAGGAGAAAATCAACTGGCTTGAGTGCTTCAAATTTGCACTTGAACAGTACGGAATTGAAAATGCAAATAACTTTTTAACGGAATCACAGGTGCAATAGCACCTGTTCAAATAGAAAAACTTTATATTTTTTAACTACTTGGCTAATTGACAATACAAAATTGCAACAAAAAAATAGATATTTAGAATAGTTTAAAAGACAAAGACAGAACCGACTTTAAAAAAGTCGGTTCTGTTGTAATGAAAAAGAAAGAAAAAATTATGAACAATAGACATTACATGTCAAACGAGTAACAATAAACGGCAACCATGTGTTGATTAAGGATTAATTTTATTTTGGGAGAAACATAATGTACAAACTTTTGAAAGCTCAGCGGGAGTTTTTAGAGATTCCGCATGAATATACGCTTGATGTTGCGGTTTACCAAGGCGGTTACGGCTCGGGTAAAACATTTTCAGGCTCGCTTCTCGGGATTTTACTTGCACTCAAATTCCCTGGAATTCGCGGACTTGTCGGGGCACAAACTTATACACTTGTCAGAGATACAACACTGCAGACATATTTTGAGCATTTGGATACTTTTGGATTTCAACGAGGTGTAGATTATGATTGGTCATCGACTCTGCAAATTATTACGTTTACAAACGGTTCGGAAATTATGTTTCGACATTTTGATGAGCCTGATAAACTAAAATCTTTGAACCTAGGGTTTGCAGAAATTGAAGAAATGTCTGATATTCCATACGATACATTTAAAATGCTTTTAGGCCGTATGCGGCAAAAAATCAAAAAAAGTTGGAAAGGTTTTCGCTATCGTATTTTTGGACACACAAATCCTGAAATAAATAGAGGCTGGGTATACAAAACTTTTATAGAAAATCCACCGCCAAACTACAGACTAATCTCTGCCCCCACAACTCAAAATATTTACCTGCCCGATGGTTATTGTGACGAACTCAAAAAACTTTACGATGAAGAATACTATAACGTTTTTGTACTGGCACAGAGCGGAAACTATGACAGAGGTTTAGTTGTAAAAGATTTTACCGACAAAAATGTAAAAGATATAACATACCAATCGGAAATGGATTTGTATATTTCTTGTGATTTTAATGTTGATCCTATGTGTTGGGTTTTGGCACACAAAACCGATGACAAAGTTTTTTATTTTGATGAAATTGCAATGGAAAACACAACAACTGCAAAAGCTTGTGAAGAAATTTGTCGCCGTTACCCAAACCACAGAGGAAAAGTGATAGTGAACGGTGATGCATCCGGTGATAACAGAAGCTGTACAAGTGAATACACAAACTATGTAATTATTAAGAAAAAACTTTTGCAGTTTGGTTATGATGCAGAAATTCAAATAAAAGCTTTCAATCCGCCCATAAAAAACAGGATTGCCGCTTTTAACGCAAAGGTTCGCTCGGCAGAAGGTGAAATTTGTCTCTATGTAGATAAAAAATGCGAAAAACTTTTGTATAACATATACAATTTACGCTATCGGGAAGGAACTTCAAGAATAGATTTGCCGACTTATCAGCAAATAAAACAATCAAGAGAATTAAAATTTCTCTCGCACCCGTTTGATGCAGCATCATATTTGGTAGATTTTTATTGGCCGATTGGAATATAGAAAGGAAATTTATATGGAAAAATTTGTGGAATATGCACCCATAATTGTTGTGGTGCTGGTATTTTTTATTCAACAAAAAATTTTTGTAACTCCCGAACAGTTGGAGAAAAAACACAGAGAAATTATGGACGAAATTGATGAAAAATTTGTAAGTGTTATAAGTTTTCGCGACTTGAAAGACCAATTTTCCGAAGTTAAGGAAAAAATTGATAAAATGTACGATTTATTAATTGATTTAAAATGACAAAAAATTTCGGTAAAAATTATGTTAATTTTTGTTAATATTTCCTCCGTATATTTTAAAGTTTCATGGTAAAAATGCCGACATGTAGAAGTATAGAAAACTTTGAAAGGAAAACCAATGGGACTGGCAGCTTCACAAGCAAGATTTTTAGCCATAACAGCAAGAAAAATGAATTGTGAATTTCAATCCATGCAAATCGCACAGGAAAAACTTTCTGTTACCCGTGATATGCAAAAAGCTGCCCAAAATTACCAAACTGCACTTGATGCAACAAAATTTGTTTGGGATTGTGATAATGATGTTTATGATCTTTCATACGGTGTGATGATGACTCCGTCTATGTTGAATGAATTTACTCCGTTCTTGGTTACGGATACACGAGGCAAAATTGTATTGACAGATCATATGTTTGATGCAGCATTTGATGCCGGTATTATTGATGAGAATGGTGAACCAAAAGTTTCACCATTTATGGGCGAGGCTGATATGTCAAATCCGGCAAATCAGAAGAACGGTTCTCGTAATGCATTTTTATATCAATTAGGTCAAAGCAATCAAATTTCCGGATCAACAGTTGATGCAATTTTAGGACTTGGAGAAAACGGTTATACAAGATCAGGTATAGGCGGACCTATATATAATAAATCAAGAGCAAATGCTCTAACAACCGGTGCATTTATAAATTACATGCAAAATATGACATATAGAGATCTGTTAAAAACAGATGAAAATCTAACTATTGAAGATATTGAAGCAAATTATAAATCTATCTTTGGTGATGATGCCGTATTTGATGCAAGCAGCAAGATATACAGTTTTAAAGTAACTGATTTGTTTAAAGATAGTTCAGGTAATTCATTATTATCGACAAATAAAAAAGATATGGAAAAACCTGAAGGTGCGGGTAAATTCTATATTACCAGAAACGGTTCTTGTATTTCCAGTCTGGATACATTAGAAAATATTACTCTTGGTGATATTTTGACAGGTAATTATGAAATTTGTTATCATCCGAAAAATTCTGACTATAACTATACTTCAACAGGCGCTACTGATCCAAATGGTAAAGGCGCAAAACAAGTATTCAGAGAACTTATAACAAGAATGGCCAGAATTCTTGGTTACGGCTCCGTTGAAAGCAGGGGCTTGAATGTTGATACAGACTCTGATTCAGCTTTGGAACAAGCGTTAAATATGACTTTAACTCTCTTAAGTACACCAAAAGAGGAAAAAATTAACTATGCATCCAGTTCGAATGATGCAGCATCGAAATGCAACCAAGTTATAAAAGGTAAGAGAGATATTTATTCATTAAGTATAACTAATATGTTAAAATCATTCCTTACTTACTTTGCATTATCTCTTGACGGTTTTGATTGCGGTTTTGTTGTTGAAAAAACATCTTCTAAACAAAGTGATTATGTAACTGACGACGGTGATTATTATTTCTTATTGAAAAATGATGCGGCTAAAGATGATCAAAATATGTTAAATGCAGATTTTTACAATATGCTATACAACCAAATAGCAATGCATGGTGCTTGTACAGATGAATCTAAACGTGATATGGTTACCGATAAAGATTATTTGCAGCAGGCAATTAAAAACGGTCAATTATTTATTTCAGCTTTAAGCAGTGACGGTTATTTCTACCAAAGACCATATGCATTGTTGAGTGATTATATTGCCGAAGTTCCTGATGAAGATGCTATTCAAAGAGCCGAAGTTGAATATAATATTACAAAGAGCAAATTGAATGCAAAAGAAGAAACTTTAGAATTAAAAATGAAAAATCTTGATATGGAAATTTCATCATTAACGACAGAATTTGATACAGTTAAAAACTTGATTAGCAAGAATGTAGAAAAAGTCTTTACTATGTTTAGTACATAATATTTTTATTGAATAAATTTTCCGTATCTTGTTTTAATTTATCTGTTATTTCTTTGTAATTAACAGTTGTTGGCGTTGGTTTTGATGTTTCTATTATATTTATAAAAACTTTTGCATTTTCGGGTTTTTCTCCGTCGTATATTGATACGTCTTTGCGGGCAGGTACAATAAGTCCGCTTTTTACAAACCTTTCGCTGCTGGTTTTTGAAGATAGGTAATTGACGAGTTTTAAAGCTTCTTCTTTGTGTTTAGAAGATTTTGAAATTGCCCAGCCTGAAGCATCAAGTTGTACAATACTTCCTTTAGTACCTCGTGGGAATTCCACAATATCCCAATCAAATTCGCATGTTTCCCTAAATTTTGGTATCATCCATCTGCCTGACAGATACATGCCTAACTTTTTTTGCAGAAACATTTGCGCCATTGTGGCACTTGCACTTTCTGATTTTTGCGGAGCAACGTGATATTTATTTCTTAAATCCGCATAGAAATTTATTGAATCTTGACTTTCAGGTTTAGAAATTTCATCCGGCAAAATTCCACCGCCGTTGCTCATCAAATATGGCAAATAAAAATAGGGATCTTCTTCAAAACTTATTCCGAAAGTGTTTTTATCGGTTAATTTTTGTGCTGTTTTTAAAAAGTCATCAAATGTCCAATTGTTATTCGGGTATGGTACACCTTTTTGTTTAAACATATCCTTATTATAAAAAATAACTAGATTTGAGATATCTCTGGGGATTGCATACAATTTATTTTTCCAAGACATAGCTTGAATTGCTTGCGGATAAAATGTTTGGGATGGTTGTTCCAATTCTTCCAAAACTCCTGCATTTGCATATATTGGTAAATAAAGATTATTTATAAAAATTACGTCAGGAGCAGTATTTGATGCAAAGAGAAGGTGTATTTTTTGAAAATAGTTTTGAGGAATATGCATAAAATCAACTTTTATGCCGGAATTTTCTTTTTCAAAATCTGATAAAATAGGTTTTAAAATGTCGATTTCAGACTTTGAGCCCCAGCTTGCAAATTGAACAACTGTACGGTCGTCTTTTAATTCACACCCGCAAAGAAAAAGCATTAACAATAAAAGCAACAAAATCTTTTTCATAGCTACTCTCTATTGTTCTGATTATAATTCAATCAAAACACCCATGTCATTGTCTTTTACTTCAACTAAAGATTTGAAGTTGCCTGCTTTTACCATATAAACATTGGCTTTGTCATGTCTTACTTGTATCGGATTTGTTACGTTGCCGTCAAAATTTTTCAAAATAGTGATTTTATCGTTAACTTTTCCGACAAGTGTATTTTTGCCGCCTTTGTTTACAAGGTAAATTCCTTTGTTTGGAGCAATTTTAAATCCTGATTTTACAACAGAGCCTTTAAAGAAACCTTCATTTTTTGGTCTCATTTCTGCTTTGTTTCTTGCAATCGGATTAGATGCCGATTTTACTGGAGTTGCAGTCGGAGTTGTTACCGGAGTTGTTTGAGGCGCAACCGGTTTTTCACTATCTAAAATTGACAGATATTCATCTACAGAAGACATAATATAGTCTTTAGGTTCGTACTTAATACGTTTTTTATCAACATCAGATACTTTCAAATTAGCCCCCTTTAAACTTCTTGGATTTGAACCTAACGGATAATCGTCAAGAACTATAGTTTTTTGTTCTTGCAAAGGAATCTCAACTTCATATTTTTTGAATCTGCTGCCGGAATAATGGCGATTTGACATGCTAAGATTATTTAGATTGTGTTCAAATGCTCTGAATTTAATTGTTTTTGCGATTGAATTATCTTCACTGTAAGAATTAACGTTGTCATTTTGAACTTCAGAAACCATTTGTTCAAGTTTCTGACGTTTTTGTTCCATGTATGCCGGAGTTTTGATAAATGTATATTTGCCTTTACCGTCTGCTCTTTGAACAGGTTTGGCAGATTTATCAAGATATAGATTATATTTTTCTTTCCAGGTCAATTCTCTGTTATTCATAATCTTGTCGAAACTTTGCAAGCGTATAGGTCTGTTTTCTTCAAGATTAACAGTATATGGGCTGCCTGCCTCCTGTATATTTTCAATTGATTTCTTAAACAATTTTGAAAGTATGATAAGCCCGATAAATCCTAATACTCCAAGACCAGCTGTTTTTGCTGCTTTTCTCGGAATTTTGTGGGCAACTTTAGCGAGTAATACTTTGATTTTGTGGAGTTTTGATGCTCTTGGTATTTCTTGAGCAGCAGGCATTTCCGCTACTTCAGGAACTGTTTCCTTAACTTCTGTAGGTGCGGTTACAGGTACTTGCGGAAGTTCTTCAAGAGCTTTGTCTTGCAACGCTTCTTTGCGCATTTCAGCAAGATGATTTTTTCTGTTTTGCCTGTTTTGTTTTTCTATTGCATCGGGGGTAATTTCTGTAAGCTCAATTTTGGGCTTTTCAATTTTTTTAAGTTCTATTTTAGTAGGTTTGGATTCTTCTTGAGTTATTTTTGGCGCCTTGTTAACAGTAACTTCGGTTTTCTGTTCGCGGATTTTCGGAACTTGCGGAGTCGCGATACTGTTTTTAACCGAATTAGCCTGTGCGATTAAAGTATTATATTCTTGTTGTTCGGCAGTAACGGGAGTGCTTTTTGCCGTTCTTGTTTTGATATCAAGCGGTTTGGTTGTAATAAGAGTAACTTTTGTGTACCCGCCTGATGTGTCATCAACGGTTTTTACATCTACATCAGAAACTAAATCCCTTACGCCTGCAAGATTTGATGCACTATAGCCTGAACTTTTTACTTTTGGAATTAGAATAACATATTTATTATCGGATTTTTTTCTCACCATAACGTTATCGCCGTAGTTTTCAGAGGTAACAAGAGTTACATCAACTGAACTGTTTGATGATTTTTTTAAATCCAATTGAACGAGGTTATTGCTATCTTCCGCAAGCGCAAAAGGTGCTATTGAAAGCGCAAGTATTAATGCTATATTTATATAATTCTTTTTCACTTTTACCGAAAATTTTCCTACTATATTCTATATAATACCTGAGCAAAAAAAAAATTGCCACTTTGTTAAAAATTTGTGCTTTTATGTTACAATATGTGAAGATTATAAATGAAAAATATGGAAAATACATAGTATGAAAAGTGGATTTACTGCGATAATCGGACGTCCAAATGTTGGAAAATCGACTCTGCTGAATAAAGTCCTCGGGCAAAAAATTGTTATAGCCACTGATAAAGCCCAAACGACAAGAAAGCGTATTAAAGGTATTTATACAACTGATGAAGGTCAGGTTGTATTTATAGATACTCCCGGAGTTCATAAGCCGTTGAATAAGCTTGGCGAATTTTTGCTTGATGAGGCGAAGGTTGCCGTGCCTGATGCGGATTTAATATTATTTTTGGTTGACGGCTCTGAACCTGCCGGAAAAGGGGATAAGTGGATTGCGCAAAATATTTTGCAAACTCAAATCCCTGTGATTATTGTAATGAATAAGGTAGATAAACTAAAAAATCCTGAAAAAGTTGAGGAAAATCTGTTAACATATAAACTTTTATTTGATAAAAATTATCCGGTTGTAAAAATTTCAGCCAAAACAGGTAGAAATATTGATACTTTAATGAAAAATATTTACAAAAATTTGCCTGAAGGTGAGCTTTTATATCCAGAAGATGTTGTTACAGAAGAAACAATGCGTGATGTTACAGAAGAAATTGTCAGGGAAAAGATTTTATTAAATACTTCTGACGAAATTCCGCATTCTGTTGCAGTAAAGATAGAAAGCTATATCGAAAGTGAAGATATAGATAGAATTTATGCAACAATTTTCTGCGAAACAAAAAGTCAAAAGGGTATTTTGATAGGCAAAGGCGGAAGTTTGCTCAAAAAAATCGGTACGGAAGCTCGCCAAGAATTAGAAAAAATTACTGAAAAGAAAGTATTTTTAGGTCTGGAAGTTAAAGTAGAAAAAGATTGGCGTAAAAAACAAAGCGCTTTGAAAAATTTTGGTTATGAGCAAAATTAAATATTTAACTTGTATCCGCCGCCGTAGATTGTTTCTATATATTTTTTACCGTTTGAAATTTTGTCAATTTTGGTACGTAAATGTCTTATATGTACTCGGATTGTTTCAATATCATCATCCGGAGAATAGCCCCAAATTTCTTTTAAAAGCTGGGCTGATGAAACCATATTGCCATGATTTTGAAACAACAGGTTAAATATCTCAAATTCTATCGGTGTTAATTTGGCTGTCTTATCAATGATTTTTACACTGTATGTTTCCGGTAAAAGCGTAATTTCACCTAAAGTTTGCAATTCTCTCGTGGATGCACTCTCAGGAATTTGATGTGTACGTTTTAAAAGAGCTCTCACTCTAACCTGTAATTCTTCCATTTCAAAAGGTTTTACAAGATAATCATCAACTCCTATATTAAAACCGTTTACCTTATCATTTATTTGCGAGAGTGCAGTCAACATTAATATTGGGATATTGGCGGTCGTTTCGTTTTTTCTTATTCTTTGTGCAACTGTAAAACCGTCAACCTCTGGCATCATAACGTCAAGAATTACAAGCGACGGTAATTCTTGTTTGCATAGTGCAAATCCTTTGATGCCGTCAAACGCTTGAATAATTTTATAGCCTTTTAATTCAAGGTTAACTTTTATGAGTTCATTAATTGCTAAATCGTCATCTATAACAAGAATTTTGTTCATAATAGGATTTTATATTTAAATTAAAAAAATTTCAACAAAATTATTATTTTGTTGTATAATCAGCCTATGAAGATTTTAGCTGTAAATTTTGGCGGAATTGGAGATGAGATATTTTTTCTTCCGACGCTTATCTCTTTAAAAAAAGAATTTCCGGATTCAAAAATAACCTTGGCGCTTGAACCAAGGAGTAAGAGTGTCAAAGATTTGACGGATGTCATCGATGATTTATTTTTAATTGACATTAAAGGTAAAAATAAATATATTGAGCTTTTAAAACTTATTTTTCTTGCGCGTAAAGGAAAATTTGATATGGTTATTTCTTCAGGCGGAAATAAGTTTATCAGTATTTTACTTTGGCTCACAGGAATTAGAAAACGTTACGGTTATGATACCGGAAAATTAAGTCAAATTCTTTTGTCCGGTGTTGTTAAGCTTAATAAAAATCAATATGCATGTGATATGTATCACGATTTAATTACTTTGATTACTGACAAAAAAACTTTTCTACCTGAAATTAATGTAGAACATCAGGAAAAAATCCCAAATTCTATATTGATTCACCCAGGAGTCAGCAAAATGAGTGTTCAAAAAGGTATGGTAAAAACGATTTCAGCTGATGTTTGGGCAAAAGTAATTGAGCTTTTGAGTCAAAGAGGAAAGACAGTAATTCTTGCAGGCGGGCCTGATGATGACGAATGTATTAAGAAGATTGTAAAATTAACGGCAAATTCAAAATTTGAAAATTATTATGGTAAAACAAAAAGTTTGAAGGATTTGGCAGTTTTAATCGGTAAGGCAGAAAAATTTATATGTTCCGATTCTGCACCCTTGCATGTTGCTGTTGCCATGAAAACTTTGACTTATCCTATTTTTGGTCCTACAGATGATAAAAAACTTATTCCGCAAGCTGATTTTATTATTCCTATTAAATCAAAAGATAATTGCCCAATAAAACCGTGTCTATGGGAACACAGACAAACTACATGCGAAAGCTTGGATTGCTTAAAAATTACTGCAGAAGATATTGTAGAAACTGTTTGTCGATAATAAAGTAATTCACTAAATTCCTACGCTTAGTCCGGCACAGAGGTTGATTCCTTGACCGGTTATGCCTTTTGCATCTTCTGAAATTAAGTATTTACATAATTGAGCAACTTCTATCGGTTTTATAAATCTTTTTTGCGGCACGCATTCTATTATCTCATCTTGCGTAAAATCGCTTTCTTCAATAGATTCAATACCAAGTCTTGTTTGAACCCAGCCGGGGTTGATTGTATTTACCGTAATGTTGTATACTGCAAGTTCCAGCGCCAAAGCCTTAGTCAAACCTAAAAGCCCTGCTTTTGAAGATGAATATATGCTTGCATTAGCTTCTCCCATCACACCTGAAATTGAGCCAATATTAATAATTCTGCCCCATTGACTTTTTTTCATGTGCGGGATTGCAATTGCTGATAATTTAGCAGGTGCGATCAAATTTGTCCGATAAAGTCTCTCGATATCTTCCTCTTTTAAATCATCAAGCCCGTCATAGCGATATTCAGCTGCATTGTTGATAAGTATGTCTATATTATTTTCCAATATAAAATCTTCTAATACTTTTATATTTCCGCTTAAATCGCAAACACAATATTTACAACCGGATTTTTTTAAAGCTTCCTCATTTCTGCCTGTAACAAAAACTGTGCCGACAGATTTTAACTCTTCTGCAATTACTTTGCCTATACCTTTTGATGCACCTGTAACTAGTATATTCATTTCTTACTCCTGTATCAATCAGATAATTAATAAACTATTTAATTATACCAAATCCTAACAAGAATGTGCAAACCAAAAATATTGCAGAAATAATTCCTGTTAATTTGTTCAACCCTTTTTCTGCACTCTTTTGAGATGCAAATACGTGTGATGCTCCGCCTATACCTGCGATGCCATCACCTTTTGGTGAATGTAATAATATCAATATAATCAGCAATAGTGCCGAAACTATTTGTATTGTCCAAACTGCGCTAAGCATTATTTTTTCTCCTTTTTAATAAAATGCGCTCTTTTAGAGTTTAATTTTATATTTTCAAAAGTGTACAATCTAGCAGGTCTTTTTGATGAAGATTTTGTATATTCATCAAGTTCAATTAAACCTTCGGTAGAAAGTGCTTTTTTCCTAAAATTACGTTTATCAAGCTTTTTACCCATAATAAGCTCGTAAGCCTTTTGCATTTCAGTAAGTGTAAATTTTTCATTTAATAACTGGTATGCAACTGGGCAAAGCTCTAATCTTTCTCTTGTCCGTTTCATTGAGTATTCAATGATTTCTTTATGGTCGAATGCCAATGGCGGCAAATCAGAAATTTTGTGCCAACCAAGTTCGTTAGTTGTAACTACATCTATATCTTCCGCTCTAACTAATGCAAAGTATGCACAAGTTATAACCCTTGCATTGGGGTGACGGAGAGGATCTCCGAATGTATAAAGCTGTTCAAGATAAATGTTGTCAACGTTTGTTCTCTCTTTTAATATCCTCAATGCTGCATCATCAAGATTTTCGGATAATCTTACATATCCTCCGGGGATTGCCCATTTATCTTTAAACGGTTCGTTAGTACGTTTGACGAGCAAAACTTGCAACGCATCATGTTTCATTGTTACAATTACAACGTCAACAGTTATTTCGTGTGTTTTGGTTTCATTAAAAATCATAAATACCCTTTAAACTAATAATATAATAAAAAAAAAAAATTACATTAGCGACTTTAATATGTTAACAAATTTTAACATGGTAATGATATTGAGCAATTTTTATAGGATTTAAATACTTTATATATGTAACGGGGAAAATTATGTTTGGTAATTGGGGATTAAACATAAATAATTTATATAGTTATCATTGCATGTCAAACTTATTTGGCAATTTTTTTAACCCGTATTTGTATTCTCCAACCCCGATTTCTGGTTATAATAATTTGATTTCAACTAACTTTGCCCAAACTCCCGCTCAATCACCGATTTCAATTTGGAGTCCAGGGGTTAATGCAGACGATATACGGAATAATCCTTTTAATTACTTTACATCCGATACTATGGGAGCCACTATTGGCAAAGTGACAAATGTTCCTAAAAAACGAGTAAAAGATGATGCACCGATAACCGGGCAAACTGTTAAAATACCGCGCAGTAAAATTGTTGATATTGCTTGTGAAAAAGCAAAAAAATATAATATTGATGAAAGATTGGTATTGGCAGTAATAAATGCAGAATGCGGATTTAAGCCAAGGGCTTCAAAAAAAGGTGCACAGGGTTATATGCAGTTGATGCCTGATACTGCAAGGGGGCTTGGTGTTACAGATATTCATGACCCTGAACAAAATATTGAAGCCGGAGTAAAATATCTAAGACAAATGCTTAACAAGTATAATGGAAATATAAAAATGGCACTTGCAGCTTACAATTGGGGACCTGCTAATCTTGATAAAAAGGGTTTTGCAAACAGACCAGGAGAAACCCGAAAATATGTAGACAATGTTTATAATTCTTACAAAAATATAAAGATTACTTAAACAAACTCAATAATTCATTGATGTTCTAAATTTTTCATGTATTCATGGATTTAGTAGGATTTGTGGAAGGAACAAAAATGGATAAGGGATACATTGAGAATGGTTTCATCGTTGATGTCAGCAATGCCAGTAAGACATCAGAGATTATTTATGAGTTATCAAGAATTTTAGATTTGCCTGATGCGCAAAGTAAAAAAGTTTGCTTAAAATTAGGCTCGGTAGATTTGTCGGCTACAGAATTAACAAGTATTAAAGCTCTTGTTGAGTCGATGAATTCAGAAATTGAATTTGTAAGTACCAGTTCAGACGTTACTGTAAAATCGGCAGAAGAATTGAATATTGAGGTTTCTGTTTTGGAAAATAAAGTGCCGACTCCTGAATTTAATGCGGATCAGGAAAAAATTAACAAAGAATTGGAAAGAGCTTTGGATAAAATTTTTGGTGATGAAAATACCGAAATAAAAACTTTTGCTCAGGAAAAAGATTTAAAAGAATTGAAAGAAGTTTCATCATCTTCGTCAATTGCTCAAGAGGTTTCATCTGAATCTGTTGAAGCTCCTGTTGCGGTTGCGGAAGTTGTTGAAACATCTGTAGACAGTGTGGCTTCTGAAAAAACTGAATCCGAACCATCTAACGGAAGCTCAGAAGAATTTCATTCCGAACCTATAATAATAAATGAACAGTTTGATTTTGATGAATTTAATGCAAAGTTAAATGATGCTAATTTAATTGACGGTGAAGAAATAAAAGAAATTGATTATAATCTTGATGATTTGAGAAAATCTTTGAGAGAAACGGAAAAACTTCCGACTTTATACATTCAAAGAACATTACGTTCAGGTCAGAGCATCACATCAGAGGGCAATATTGTCATTATCGGTGATGTAAATCCGGGCTCTGAGGTTATTGCAAAAGGAGATATTACTGTTTGGGGTATTTTAGGCGGAATTGCACATGCAGGTTCTGAAGGCAATAAATTTGCAAGAATAAGAGCCTTAAAAATGAATGCTATTCAATTGAGAATCGCAGATACATTTGCAAGACGTCCGGACAGTATAAATATTCCGTATATTCAAAAATCTGATACATTCATTCCCGAAGAAGCATGTATCAGAAGAAAGCAAATATATATTCATAAAATACACGAAGTATAAAAAGGAGAAATAATGAGCGGTAGAGTTATCGTAATCACGTCGGGAAAAGGCGGTGTAGGTAAAACTACAACTAACGCCAATATAGGAACGGCTCTTGCCAGAATGGGTAAAAAGGTCGTTATGATTGATACCGATTTGGGATTGAGAAATTTAGATTTGCTATTAGGCTTGGAAAACAGGATAGTGTATACCATAGTCGATGTAGTTGAAGAAAGATGCAAATTAAAACAAGCGTTGGTAAAAGATAAGAAAAATCCTAACCTTTGTTTGTTGGCTGCAGCACAAACCCGTGACAAATCAGCAGTTACACAGGAACAATTAAAAGAAATTTGTGAAAAATTGCAAAAAGATTTTGATTTTATTCTTGTTGATTGTCCTGCAGGTATTGAACAAGGATTTCAAAACGCTGTTGCGGGTGCTTCAGAGGCGATTGTAGTTACAACCCCTGAAATGTCAGCTGTTCGTGATGCTGATAGAATTATCGGACTTTTGGAAGCGAAAGAAGAAATCAAATCTTACAAGCTGCTTTTGAACAGAGTAAGACCAAATCTTATTAAATCAAACGATATGATGAGTGTTGATGATGTTGTTGAAATTCTTTCGGCTGAATTGATAGGTATAATTCCTGAAGATACAGGTATTATCACATCAACAAACAAAGGTGAACCGATTGTAAATGATGAAAAATCACTTGCCGGTCAAGCTTATAATAACGTAGCAAGAAGAATTATCGGAGAAGATGTTCCTTTCCTAAACTTAGACGAGCCGAAAGGGGTAGTTGCTAAGGTTAAAAAGTTCTTCTCAGGTTTGATGGGAAAGGAGAAGTAGGATGATATTACAGAATTTTTATAACAAAATCATCGGCTTTTTCCGTCAAGCAGAAACAGAACAGCAAGAATCTTCAAAAGATACTGCCCGCAACAGGTTAAAAGTTGTCTTGATGCAGGACAGAACCAATTTGACGCCTGAACTTATGGAACGTATGAGAAAAGAAATGGTCGAATTGCTTTCAAAATACGTTGAAATGGATAAAGAAGCCCTTGAGCTTGATTTGGAACAAGATGGTGAACAGGTTGCTCTTATGCTTTCAATCCCTGTAATCAGAGCAAAAGATGAAGAAGAAATTAAAGCTGCATTGGAAGAAGAAGATAAGAAAAAAGCAGCTTTAGAAAAAGCTTCAGAAGAAGCCGATGAGGAATCAGAGGAAGAATCTGATGATGAAGTTGATGATGACATTGACGAAGATGAATCAGAAGAAGAAATTGAAGAGCCGGAAGATGAAACTTTGAAGGAAGATGATGAAACTTCCGAAGATGAAACAAAATAATTTTGTTGAGAATGTTTAAAAAGCACCCTTATAAAGGGTGCTTTTCGATATGTAAAGCAGTGAACTTTAAAATTCATTTTTCCGTAAATTATAATGTAAATTAATCTTAATAATTCTAAACAATTTTGAAATCTCCCTGTTGACAGGGAGATTTGTTTGTTCTAATATTGCTATGCTCGGGAGTATACCCTATACATTAGTCGATTGCCTGAGCATTGTAATACATAAAAGAAAAAGGAATTGCACAATGGCAACTACACAAAAAAGACAAAGAATCAGAGTTTGCTTGAAAGCTTACGATCACAAACTGATTGACGTATCTTCAGACAAAATCGTAGAAACAGCAAAAAGAACTGATGCAAAAGTAGCAGGCCCTATTCCTTTACCTACAAAACGTCGTATATATTGCGTTTTGCGTTCACCACACGTAGATAAAAAATCTCGTGAACATTTTGAAATGAGAACTCACAAACGTATTATTGATATATACGAACCAACTCAACAAACTGTTGAAGAGTTGGGAAGATTAGACCTACCGGCAGGTGTAGATATTGAAGTAAAGTTATAATCTAACTTTTGAAAATTAAATAAGCATTATGCATGTAATGTGATCTACGACTGTCGACAAGGCAGGCTGGGTGAAAATCCCAAAAAGGTAAAGTGATGTAGCGCTCGCAAGAGTAAATGCAAATTGGAAATGGGACGCAGTGTGCGTACCAAGTACAATGAGCTAGAAAGGTATGAATATGACACTAGGTGTAATAGGAAAAAAACTAGGAATGACTCAAATCTTTGATGAACAAGGTTTGGCTATTCCCGTAACTGTTATCAAAGTTGACGAAACTGTTGTTACTCAAGTAAAAACAGTTGAAACTGACGGTTACAATGCTATACAAGTCGGTACAATTGCAGCTAAAGACAAACATTTAACAAAAGCTGAATTAGGCCACTTTAAGAAAAATAATTTGTCAAACTACAGACACCTTCAAGAATTCAGAGTTGACAATCCTCAAGACTACAAAGTAGGCGACAAAATCGAATTGTCAGTTCTTGAAAATGTTGAAAAGGTTGACGTAACAGGAAAATCAATAGGTAAAGGTTTTCAAGGTACTGTAAAAAGATGGAACTTCTCAAGAGGACCTATGGGTCATGGTTCTAAAAACCACAGAGAACCGGGTTCTATCGGTGCAGGTACTACTCCAAGCCGTGTTATCAAAGGCAAAAGAATGGCAGGTAACATGGGTAACGAAAGAGTTACTATTACTAAATTAAAATTAGTTAAAGTTGACTCAGAAAATAGTTTGGTACTTATCAAAGGATCAGTTCCTGGCTGCGAAGGCAGATTGGTAACAATCGTTCCTACAAGAACTAAATGGAACTAGCTATATAAATAAGTAAAGTAAATAACCCGCTTCTGCCATATAAAACCCGAAAGGGAAAGGGGTAGACGGAAAGCAAAAGGAAAAGAAAAATGTCAAAAGAAATTTTAAATACAAATGGTGAAAAATTAGGCGAAATCAATTTGAATAAAGAAGTATTCGGTGTTGAACCTAATTTACATTTAATGCACTTAGCATTGAGAAGACAATTAAACAATGCTCGTCAAGGTTCAGCTTGTGCAAAAACAAGAGCTGAAGTATCCGGCGGCGGCAAAAAACCTTGGAAACAAAAAGGTACAGGTAGAGCAAGAGCAGGTTCTCTTCGTTCTCCATTGTTTGCAGGCGGTGGTGTAATCTTTGGACCAAAACCAAGAAGCTATGCTTTCAATATGCCTCAAAAAGCAAGACAATTAGCATTGAAATCTGCATTGTCTGCAAGAAGCGAACAAATGGTTGTTGTAAAGGATTTTTCAACAATCTCTGAACCAAAAACAAAACTTATGGTTAGTGCATTGAAATCATTGAATGTTTCAGGTAAAACTCTTATCGTTGCGGATTTCAAAGCTGATGAAAACAAGAATCTTGAATTGTCAGCAAGAAATATTCCTAGCGTAAAACTTATTTTACCTTCAAACCTCAATGTAAAAGACTTACTTGAAGCTGATTTTGTTGTAATTACAGAATCTGCTGTAAATGATATAACAGAAAGGCTACAATAATGAGTAAAGCAAGAACAAACACAGAAAAATTATATGATGTAATTAAGAAACCTCTAATTACTGAAAAATCAGTAGGTGCGACAACACTTGGTCAATATACTTTTGAAGTTGTACAAGATGCAACAAAAATTGAAATTGCTCAAGCTGTAGAATTAGCTTTTCCAGGAAGAAAAGTTAAAAAAGTAAGAACAGTTTATATGCCTTCTCATGCAAAGAGAATGGGATATAAATTCGGAAGAACTGATAGCTCAAAGAAAGCTATCGTAACAATCGAAGGCGATCCGATTGAAGAACTTATTGGTGCATAGCGCCAATAGTTAATAGTTGAATATAAATTATTCAACTAAAAAGCGGGGCGTTTGGCATAAGTCCCGAAAGTAGTACAAAGCCAAAAGGAGAAATAAAAATGGCAATTAGAAAAATAAACCCTACATCTCCAGGACAAAGGGGAATGACAAAAAGTGATTATCAAGAAGTCACTTGCACAACTCCTGAAAAATCATTGTTAAAATCATTGAAAAAAACAGCAGGAAGAAACAACACAGGTAGAATTACATGTCGTCATAAAGGCGGCGGTGTAAAAAGAACCTACCGTATTATAGATTTCAAACGTGAAAAATTCGGCGTACCGGCAACTGTAAAAACTATCGAATACGATCCGAACAGAAACGTTAGAATTTCTTTAGTAAATTATGCTGACGGTGAAAAAAGATATATTTTGACACCGGAAGGTTTGAATGTTGGCGATGTTATCGTCAGCGGTCCGGAAGCACCTGTTCAAACAGGTAATGCTCTTCCTCTAGAATTGATACCTTTAGGTACAATTGTTCATAACATTGAACTTATCCCCGGCAGAGGCGGTAAAATGGTAAGATCAGCAGGAAACGCTGCACAAGTTATGGCTAAAGAAGGCAACTATGTAACCATTAAACTTCCATCATCAGAAATGAGAATGGTAAGAAAAGAATGTATGGCTACAATCGGTACTTTGGGTAACGCAGAATTCAAAAACTTATCAATTGGTAAAGCAGGAAGAAAACGTTATATGGGTATCAGACCGACAGTACGTGGTGTTACAATGAACCCTTGCGATCACCCTCACGGTGGTGGTGAAGGTAAAACAGGTCCCGGCGGACATCCGAAAACTCCTTGGGGTAAACCGGCTCTTGGTTATAAGACACGTAAACTCGGTAAAGCTTCTGATAAATTGATTGTTAGAAGACGTAAAAAATAAAATTTTACAATAATTCAAAACACAAGAAAATAAAACTACCAAAATAAAATAAGAAAGGTAATCAAATGGCACGTTCATTAAAAAAAGGTCCATATGTAGAAGAAGCTCTACAAAGCAAAATTGCAAAAATGAATGCAAATTCAGAAAAGAAAGTTGTAAAAACTTGGTCTAGAGCATCTATGATTGTACCTGACATGTTAGGTCATACAATCGCTGTTCATAACGGAAAAACTCACGTTCCCGTATATGTTACAGAACAAATGATTGGACACAAACTCGGTGAATTTGCACCGACAAGACTATTCAAAGGTCACGCAGGTTCTGATAAGACTGCAAAAAGAAAATAAGCTAATTGCTTAGAAGAAAACAACAAAACATAAGGAAAAAAACAATGGAAGCTAAATCAAGACAAACAGATATTAAAATGACAGCCAGAAAACTTCGCAGAGTAATTAACGAAGTTAGAGGTAAATCTGTCGTTGCAGCTCAAGATATGTTACGTTTTATGCCTTATTTTGCAGCAAGAGTGGTTGAAAAGAATCTGAAGGCTGCAGTTGCAAATGCGCAAGAAAAATATGGTGTAGGTGCAGAATCTTTGAAGATTTCTGAAATCTTTGCAGACGAAAGCGTTACATATAAAAGAGCAAGAGCAAGAGCGCAAGGTCGTATGTATAAAAGACTAAAACGCACTTCTCACCTTACATTAAAAGTTAGTGATAACAAGTAGTAGTAATAACAAAAGGTAATAAAAATGGGACAAAAAACACATCCAAAAGGATTTAGAATCGGTATAATTCAACCTTGGGTAAGCACATGGTTTGCTAAGGTTAAAGATTATGGCGCATTCGTTGCAGAAGATGCAAAAATCAGAAAATTTATTAAGAAAAAACTTTACACTGCAGGTATATCAAAGATTTTGATTGCCAGAAAGGCTCAAAATACTACAGTTACTGTTGTAACAGCTAAACCGGGTATTGTTGTTGGCCGTGGCGGTCAAGGTATTGAAGAATTGAAACAAGCTGTTTCAAAACATATCGGTAAACCTGTAGTTATCAACGTTGTAGAAGTTGCAAGAATAGATGCTGATGCTCAGTTGGTTGCAGAGTCTATTGCTCAACAACTTGAAAAACGTATCGCATTCCGTCGTGCAATGAAACAAGCTATGCAGCGTACAATGAGAGCAGGTGCTCAAGGTATAAAAGTTATGGTGTCAGGACGTTTGGGTGGTGCTGAAATTGCTCGTTCAGAATGGGCAAAAGAAGGCAGAATACCTCTTCAAACTCTTAGAGCTGATGTTGACTATGGTTTTACAGAAGCAGATACTATAATGGGTAAAATTGGTGTTAAGGTTTGGATTTTCAAAGGCGACTTGATGCCCGGTGAAAAAGCTGATCAAAACATCAAAGCTAAAAACGGAAAAGAAGTCTCTGATAATAAAGGTGCAAGACGCCCAAGACGCAGAGCAGTAGAAACTGAAAATTAACAGGAGTAAAATAAAATGTTACAGCCTAAAAAAACAAAATACCGCAAAATGATGAAGGGCAGAATGAAAGGCACTGAAACCAGAGGAACTAAATTAGAATTTGGCGGATATGCACTTCAAGCATTAGAGCCCGGCTGGATTACCAGCAGACAAATCGAGGCTGCACGTCGTGCAATGACTCGTGAAATCAAACGTGGCGGTAACGTTTGGATTAAAATATTCCCGGATAAACCGATTACTGCAAAACCTGCTGAAACTCGTATGGGTTCAGGTAAAGGTAACTTGGAATACTGGGTAGCAGTTGTTAAACCGAACAGAATTCTTTTTGAATTGGACTATTTCGACAGAAGTGTCGCAGTTCATGCGTTAGAATTAGCTGCTCAAAAACTGCCTATTAAAGTAAAAGTAGTAGAAAAATCTAAACTGGAAGCTTAGATAAATAAGGAAACTTAAAGATGAAATTAGAAGAAATGCGCGAAAAAACAGTAGACGAGTTAAAAAGTGCAATTGTTGATTGGAAGAAAGACTTGTTCAATTACAAACTTCAACTTTCAACTCACAAATTAGAAAACACAGCGTTGATTTCTAAAACAAAAAAACTTATAGCTCAGGCAAAGACTGTAATTAAGCAGAAAGCAGAAGCTTAGGCTTCATAAGGCAATCAAGGAGAAAAAAATGCCAAAAAAAGAAAAACAAGGTGTAGTAGTTAGTAATAAAATGGACAAAACAATTGTTGTAAAAGTTGCAGATTACGAACCACATCCAAAATACAAAAAGATTATGGAATCTAATAAAAACTACAAAGCTCATGACGAAGGCAATGTTTGCAATGAAGGCGATACAGTAAGAATCGTTGAATCAAGACCAATTTCAGGTGGCAAACGCTGGACTTTGAAAGAAGTAGTTGAAAAAGCAAGATAGTACCGAAGTTGTTTTCGGGAATGGTGACATCATTAGTTATAATGCGCTGTCAAAAACAGGTCGAAATTATATTTCGAAAGAATAAGGAACAGAAAAATGATACAACAAGAAACAAGATTAGAAGTGGCAGATAACACAGGTGCAAAAGAACTTTTGTGTATTCGTGTTATGGGTAGCTCAAATAAAAAATTTGCTGCAGTAGGCGATGAAATCGTTGCGGCAGTAAAAGATGCCAACCCGAATATGCCTGTTAAGAAGTCAGAAGTTGTAAGAGCTGTTGTTGTAAGAACAAAAGCTGATATCAAACGTGCAGACGGATCAGTTATCAGATTTGATGAAAATGCAGCAGTTATTATAAACAAAGACGGCAACCCGCGCGGAACTCGTGTATTCGGACCGGTTGCTCGTGAACTCAGAGACAAAGGTTATATGAAAATTATCTCTTTGGCTCCGGAAGTAATTTAGCGGATTTGCGAACGGATGAAATGAAGTGAAATCCGGATAGCGAACAGATTGAGTTGACAGGCACGAAGTGGCGAAAACGAAATTCTGTGAGCTTGGAGCAAATCCAAGACAGCGGATTTGCGAACGGATGAAATGAAGTGAAATCCGGATAGCGAACAGATTGAGTTGACAGGCACGAAGTGGCGAAAACGAAATTCTGTGAGCTTGGAGCAAATCCAAGACAATCCAAAGTCTAAGGACGAAAGAATCTAAAAAATAAATCACACATCATACGCCCGATAACCATATCGGTTCCGTATAAAAAATGGAGAAAACAAAAATGGCAGACAAAAAGAAAAGCTTGCACGTCAAGAACTCAGATAGAGTTATGATTATTGCAGGTAAAGATAAAGGAAAAGACGGTAACATAAAGAAGATTAATGCTTCTGACGGTACTGTATTGGTAGAAGGTTTGAATATGGTTACAAAAGCACAAAAACCTCAACCAATGGCTGGCATTCAAGGTGGATTAATCAAGATGGAAGCTCCTGTTGATGCTTCAAATGTAATGGTTATTTGCCCTGCTTGCAACAAACCGACAAGGATCAAACACGCAGTTATTGATGGTAAAAAAGTTCGTGTTTGTAAAAAATGTGGTGAACAATTAGATGCAAAATTATAATTTTGTATCGCAGATTTAAGGAAATGAGAAAATGGCAACAAAAACTAAAAGTTTAAAAGCAAAATATCAGGAAGAAGTAATTCCTGCATTGAAAGAAAAATTCGGTTACAAAAACATCAACCAAGTTCCAAAATTACATAAAATTGTTTTGAACATGGGTGTTGGTGAAGCTTCTCACAACTCAAAGATTGCTGAAGTAATCGAAGGGCAATTAACAAAAATCGCCGGTCAAAAATGTGTAGTAACAAAGGCAAAAAAATCAATCGCTTCTTATAAATTAAGAGAAGGTATGCCTGTTGGTGCTATGGTTACATTACGCGGCGAAAGAATGTATGATTTCTTGCAAAAATTGATTTGTGTAGTTCTTCCGAGAATCAGAGACTTCAGAGGTATTTCACCAAAGAGTTTTGATGGTCGTGGTAACTATACATTAGGCTTGAAAGAACAAGCTTTATTCCCTGAAATCACTTATGAAGAAGTTGATTTGGTAAAAGGTATGAATGTATCTGTTATCACAACTGCTGAAACAGATGACGAAGCAAGAGAATTGTTAAAATTGCTCGGTATGCCTTTTAAAGGAATGAATAAGTAGATTTTGGCTGGTGCGTCGTGTGAGCGAAGCGAACCTAGCACGACCCAACAAGAAACTTTATGTAGTGTAATAAATTAGAATAATTTATGAAATGGAATAAAAAGTTTCGAGTTGTCAATAATCTAAAACATAAAAACAAAACACAAATGACACAATACAAAAATATAAAAGGAGAAATTCATGGCTAAGAAAGCGATGATAAACAAAGAACAAAGACGTGAACAACTTGTTGCAGCAGGTAAATATCCTGCAGTAAGACTTCATAACAGATGCTCAATATGCGGCAGACCTCACGGATATCACAGAGATTTCGGTCTTTGCAGAATCTGTTTGAGAAAAATGGCTCACGAAGGTTTGTTGCCGGGCGTTACAAAAGCAAGCTGGTAGTTTATTTGCTTAATAAATTTGGCAAATGGGATACTTGTGCTTAAAAATGTATATAAAAAAGACCGTTTAGGGTCTTTTTTATTGCGAAATTTTAACAAATTGCTTGTATATTTTTTGTGTTTATTTTATTATTTTCATACAGTTCCGGACTACCGAGGTACGTCTTTTTATAAGGCAAAATTAACTCGGCAAGCGGTGTAATACATAAGGATACTACCCTATAACTGTGGGGCAAGTCCGATAAGGAGAAAATTTATGTCAATGACAGATCCTATAGCAGATATGCTAACAAGAATCAGAAACGCTAATCAGGTTTCTCACCCGACAGTCGAGATGCCGTCTTCAAAATTAAAAGTTCAATTAGCAAAACTTTTAAAAGAAGAAGGTTATATTACTGACTACGAGGTAAAAGAAGTTGGTAAATTTAAAGTTTTGAGCATTACTCTTAAATATGACTC
>CAMVQX010000006.1 GCA_947169755.1 uncultured bacterium | reverse complement strand
CGCGACCTCATGCGTGACAGGCATGCGCTCTAACCAAACTGAGCTACGCTCCCATGGTCTTTCAACAAGCTAAATTATAATATGCTGATTTTTTTTTTGCAATAGGTTTAATATAAAAATGTAAATTTACCTTGCTTCATTGATTTTAATACCATCTTATATCTACTATATTTCTTTCTGCACAAATCTATATATTCTCTTTTTACACTCTTGAATTTATGCAAATATAAATATTTTTTTAATGATGAAGCTTTCCAATATTGGTAATACATCTTTACACCATATGTATAATATTTTGGAAAATCCCAAGGTTTATTCGGACCTATATAATGTATGATACCGGGTTGATTAAAATCAGATAACGCAACTCGTCTTATCGTTTGATTATTCCATCGTTGGTCTAATAATTTTATATTTTTATCCAGCACTATGTTGATTAAATCTTGATCAGGATACAAATAAACAGAATTATCAGTTTCTCCTTTATAGATAAATTCTTTACTGTGAACATTTAAATATGTAACCATCTTTTTCGAAATATTATGTTCACGCAATTTATTTAAATCCATCAAGATTACACCGGAATTGCAATAAGTACTAAATTTATACATTTTATACTCTAAATTTCCAAAGTTTTTCGACATTCCAATGTACTTACTGCCTAAATCTTCATTATATAACTCTTTCAAATCGGCAGTAATAAGAGTATCCCCGTCAATATATATTACTCTATCTACGTCATTTGGCAAAAGTTCCGGAATCATTATTCTTGCCATTCCAATAGGAGTAATCCGCTGTCCATCTGAAAATGTATAAAAATATTTGCCGTTATCAATTATGCTTGTATCTATATTGATAAATTCAATCTTTTGCTTTTTATCTTCAACAAAATTACGCATAAACTTTTTGTTTCTTGCGGTTACATTATTTTCTATAATATAAAATGTGTAATCAGAATTTGAAGCGTTGTTTACAAGTATAGAATTTATTGCCAAAAGCGTAAAAATAGGATAATTATTATCAATAGTAAACGCCACATTCACTCTCTGTGCATACGCACCTAATTGTATAAATATTAATGCTATAAATGTTATGAATAATTTTTTCATACTAATTCCTTTATTTTATACGTTTTTGGTACAAGATATATTGAAGCTGCCAGAAAAACTGCAAATGATATTAAATAAAATTTTTCCAAGCCGAGTTTGTCAATAAAAAATTTTGAAGAAATTAATATTCCTGCAGCCATAAAGCGTGAAACAAAATTATTTATTGCCATTATATTTCCTCTTTTTTCTATCCCAACAAATCTGTGTAACCTGCTTACATGCAATATTGCAAACAAAAGCTGTACTCCGATTATTAAACATATTATTAACAGTACAGATGTTACATAAACAATATTAGAAAAATGTAAAATACTTAAAATTAAACAAAATGCAAATATGTAGAAAAAATACAAAGGAAGTACCATTTTTCTGATTTTTAAACGTTCGCGGAATTTGCCGGCTACAATCCCCGATAAGGCTCGTATACCATGATTTGAAAAAGCTATTATACCAAACATAAACACCGGAAACATTGCATTTTGCATCAATGGCTGAAAACTCAAGGCAAACAATATTGAACATGAAGTTAATACACCTGAATAAAATACATAATAACGTATAGATTCATTTTTAAATATTTCTCTTGCGGATTTGAGGTGATTTATTATTTTTGGACCAACTTTTGAGGATTTAATATTTGGAATTGACAAAACAAGTAATAAACTTATTATTATCAAGAATACTTCGAGCGTAAGAACTGAACGATAACCGTATTTGAGAAATGTCCAAGTACCTGCCAATCCTGCTAATGCCGTCCCGCAAGCTAAGAAAAAGTTTAAATACCCCCAATATCTTACCATTTTTTCACTTTTTTCATTTTCACCAAGATAATCATACAAATAACCGGACATAGCATTATCCATCATCACTTTTGAAACGGCAAATAAAATTTCGCCGGCTAAAATTATGTAAAATCCTTTAAAAAACAGCCACAATACACTTATAAAAAGAAAAATTCCAAACGATATCAACAAAACATCTTTTTTTGAAATATTATCCGCCAAGTACCCTACAGGGATTTCTGCTAATATTGATACAACATAAAAAATACCTTGAAACAAAAACAACGTTTGGACAGTTAACCCGTTTTCCTGATAAAAAAGTAAGATAACAGGAGATAAAAGCAAAAACGCTCTCAAAAACAATGCAATATTCAATTTCCATATTTGAAAATCATGCATCATATACCTCTAAAAAAACAATAATATATTGCATAACTCTGTATAAATAAAATTATAGGTATATAATATCGTGTATCCTTTTTTTGAGAAATATACAAAGTCAAAAGACCAATCATGAATAATCCCAAAATATATGTGTATAATTTTATCATCTCATTTTTTATAAAATAATTTGTTAATGAAATTACATTTTCATATTTTAAATTTAAAATTCCAAATACAGCTATCATAATAAAAATCATAAAAAACTTATCAAATTTTTTATAATCTTTTACTATAAATTGCCATATACTAAGAACAGCCAAAATAATTAAAGCTAACGGCGTTATATAAAAACATAAATCTAAAATAAACATTAATGGTATCAATAGCAATCCGGACAAGCCTATTAAAAAATTTTCAGCTATCATCGTGGCTATTACACAAATTATTATCAACAATACCAAAATAATTAAATTTTTTTTCATAAATACGATTATACTAGATTAATGCTATTTTGCCAATAAATTCAACAGAACGTGCAGATATCAACTCAGCCTTTAGTTTTTTATTTTTTCTCTCTTTTTTGGGAAGCTCCAATGGTTCCACTATACCCCAATTTGAATTTATAGGCTGAAATCTATCTTGATTATCATCACTGATATACTGTGTTAAAGCTCCCAACATCGTTATCTTTGGCAAAATTATTAAATCTTTTCCCTCAATTAACCTTGCCATATTAATTCCGGCAAACATGCCTGTTGCAATAGATTCCGTATAACCTTCCGTGCCTGTTATTTGACCGGCAAAAAATAGATCCTTTCTATTTCTGGTCTGCAAAGAAGCATTTAAGAGTTTCGGAGAATTTATAAATGTATTTCTGTGCATAACTCCGTACCTGACTATGTTTACATGTTCAAGTCCCGGAATTGATTGCAAAAGTTCCTTTTGGCTCGGCCATTTTAAATTAGTTTGAAAACCTACCAAATTAAATAGAGTTTTTGCGGAATTGTCCTGTCTCAATTGAACAACAGCATAATTTTCAATTTCGGTTCTGTCATCCACCAGACCGACAGGTTTCATAGGGCCAAATCGTAATGTATCAACACCGCGAGATGCCAAAACTTCAATAGGCAGACAACTTTCAAAAAATTTTGCATTCTTTTCAAAATCTTTTAATTCAATTCTTGGTGCATTAACCAATATATTATAAAACTTCTCATATTGTTCTTTATCCATTGGGCAATTGATATATGATGCTTCTCCCTTATTATATCTGGCAGCCCAGAAAGCCTTTTTAAAATCAATACTGTCTTTTTCTACAATTGGCGCTATTGCATCAAAAAAATGTAAATGTTCTTCTTTAGTAAATTCCTTTATCGAATTTGCTAAATCCTCGGACGTTAAAGGACCTGATGCAATAATTGTGTATCCGTCCGGAATTTCAGTTACCTCTTCTTTAAGGACAGTAATATTAGAATTATCTTCAACAGTTTCAGTTACCGTTTTCGAAAACAATTCTCGGTCTATTGCAAGGGCACTCCCTGCAGGAACGGCACAGTTCCGTGCTATTTTTATTAATTCTCCGCCTAATAACTCCATTTCTTTTTTTAAAAGTCCTGATGCATTTGTACAATCAGAAGCTCCCAAACTATTTGAGCATACAAATTCAGCAAAATTTTCAGTCTTATGCGCACCTGTCATTTTTTTAGGACGCATTTCGTATAATTTTACTTTTATTCCTCTCTTAGCAAGCTGTAATGCAGCCTCAGAACCGGCTAAACCTGCACCTATGACATTAACTTCCATATGGAGTATTGTATCACGAAAATAAGTGTAAAAATCGAGTTTGTAAACTTATTGTTATATTTGTAGTAAATCCCTTGAAAAAATTTAATTGATTAAGTATAATAAATACACTTAATACATTTAATTTTTCTTAAAATTATTTAACAAAAAGGCAATAAATGTTATTAAGATGTTTTTAAATACATGTGTAGTTATGAATTTTTAGTAGGGACATGGCGGTAGAAGCAGTAAATCAAAACTTAACAGTGCGTAAAAACAATTTACCCAATAATCAACAGCCTTCCTTTACAGGAAGCTTTAATCCTGTTGTTACCCTAATGGATTTTGTTGATAAGGGTGGTTTTGCTGCGTCATTCATAGCTCAAGACGGTATCGGCATGGTTGCCCCAAGAATATACGAGGGTTTAAATCGTAACAGACCTAAAGATGAGGACGGAAACAAAACCGGTCCTTTGAACTGGGAATTTGCAAGACGTGAAGGTATCAGAGAATTATTGAGCGGTCCTAGCGCATTTTTAATTCCTCTGGGATTACTCAGTATAATTAAGAAAACATCAGGAACAGCTAACAATGTCCATGTAAGTCACATTAACGCATTGGGCGGGCATTTTGCCGAATATGCTTCTAAAAACCCAGGACAAATAAAAAATATAAGTGAATTTAAAAAAGGTTACTACACACAAGTTTTCAAAAATGTACTTGCTAATTCTACCGAAAATAATCTTGTTGAAAGCGAATTAAACAGACAAGCAGAAGAATTTGCAACCGGACTTATAAAAGCTGAAGAATTAAGGGCTGGCGGCAGAAAGAAAGTTTCTAAGCAACAAATCGGCGGACTTGTTGAGAAGTTCATGAAAATAAGAAAAGCTAATACTGCAGCTTCAAATAATGAAATGGCAGCAGTAATGACGATAGGTGACAAGAAAGTAAATACAAGTATCAATCGTGTCATCCAAAGTTTAACTGATTATACGGGCGATGCCTTAAAACATATCAATAAACATTCATCTGAAGATGTTGCAACGTATATCAAAAAATTCAATCTTCACAGATCCGGCACAAGAGTATTATCTAACTTGGGCATGTGGAGTGCCGTTGTCGGGTTCTATACAATCATACCGAAATTATACAACTTAGGATTGAAGCATGACCCCGGCTTGAAAGGTTTGGAAGCTCCTGAAGAAACTAAAGATAATAAAAAAGATGTTTCATTTACCGGCGGTTTCACTACAGGTATAGGTAAATTTGCCCAAAAAGAGGGTAAATTGAACAAATTATTAAATGTATTCGAATTTAACGGAGCTTCAATGTCTGTAAATGCTATGTTAACATTGTTGTTTGGATTTACACTCCCACCGCGTTATATCAATGCAAAAAGCGACAAAGAGAAAAAGGAAATATTAGTTCGTGATATTACAAGTTTTACTGCAATATTATTCTTTGCTAAAGCTTTATCAAGAGGTTTCTCTAACGCATTTGCAAAAATCTCCGGTCTTGCTTTGAATATCAAACCGCAAGATCACTCTAAGAGCTTCTTTAACAAATTCAAGAACTACTTCTCAGCAGGCAGCGGTATAGAGGTTCTCTCTAGTGATCAATTGGTATCTAAATACAGTAAGATAAATGAATACAAAGAAGGCATAAACGGATTCTTTAAATTCTTGGAAGAAAATGGCGGAAACGTTAAAAAAGTCTTGAATATTGATAAGACAGTCCAAGAAAATGCTGAAAAAATAATGAAGAAATTCAGTGGTAAATCTTTGAAAGATGCTACTATGGAAGAAATAAATAAGGCATTTGAAAAAGCAAAAGGTTCAAACGAACTTGAAAAGATATACACAGTATTCTCTTCGGCTGATAACAAGTTTGTAAACAGAGCTAAGACATTTAACAGTGCGTTCGGTTTTGCATCAACACTTGTACTTGTACCTGCGTTTATGATGTGGCTTGCAAGATATTGTGAAAAAATGACTAAAAAAGCAGTAGAAAAAGAAAAAGCTGAAAAAATGGCTAATGAAGTTAAGATTTCTTCTACTCGAATTATTGGCAATAAACCGACTATGGCAGGATTTTTAAACAAAACTAATTCATAACTATAAAGGGAACCTCTGTTTGAGGTTCCCTTTTTCTTTTATTAATTTAGTTATTCAGCCATCAATGCATTGATATCTGCAACCATTGCATCAGGATCAAAACCGTGAACTTTTGCTCCGGCTTCTAAATTCTCAAAATGAGCGGCAGCACATCCTATGCAGCCTAAACCATATTTTTGAAATACAGCAACACTTTCAGGACAAGCTTGAACAATGTCCATAATGTTCATATCCTTAGTAATTTTTGTCATATCCGTTCTCCTTATTGACTTTTTGATTTCTAACCTTAAATACATTATACAACAAAAAGGAAGAATTTATGGAATTTCTAAAAAAATTATTTGACGATGATGACAAAATAGTAGGTCTTTGCGGATTCAAAGAAAAAGACACAAAAATAGACTTGAGGCGTTATACAGCACCGCAAGCCTATAACAATATCTTTGAAAAAACAAATTTGGTATTCAATACGAATACCAAACACAATTTTTTATTAAGCTAAATTTTACCCTAAACAGTAGAGATTAACGCCTTTTGTAGGATCTCCCAGAGCGTTGTCATAAACTCTGCCTTCAGGTTGACAAGGATTTGCATTACCAAAGTTAAAAGTATTTTTAACAAAATTCTTTCCCGTATTTTCAACTTGATAAATAGGTACTGCGCCTCTTGTCCCGTTTATTCCCTGTATTGCAAAATTTATAGCCATAATTACTCCAATTCCCTGTATATATATTAAGTATTTTATTCCCTAAAAATTGCCTAATATACTCAGGAATATGAAGAAATATTAAGCTAAAATATCCAAACTTTTTGCTATTGTTGGACTTTGAACAGCAGGATGCGAAGGTGAAAATCCTGAATTTCCGGCAAATATATTTGTTTGAGCATTTTGTTGCTTGCGGTTTTCAAAAAGGTTCACCGGATGAACACGATAAATATTTTGTGCTTGTATTGCTTTAATATTTTCCATATATAAACTAAAACCTGAAAAAATACATTTTTTCAGGTTTTAAAAAATTTGTTACAATTTTAACAATTTACTGATCACTTTCGTGGTGCTCGTTGTCTTTAAGCATTTTTTCAAAATCTGACGGTTTTATGCTTTGGACAAATTTTTTAAATTCTTGAGCTTCTTCTTCATCTTTTGCAGAATCTGTAGATACAGAGCCGTTAGAAATAACATTTGCTGTAACAAATATAGGTGCATCAACTCTAATTGCAACAGCAATCGCATCAGAGGGGCGTGAATCTATTTCAATAAAATTATCTTTATCATCTTTCAAAAACATGGTTGCGTAATATGTATCTTTTTCGACATCGTTAATTTCTATTCTGTCGAGTTTATATCCTGTTTTTTCAATAATATTAATAATCAAATCATGAGTCATAGGGCGAGCCACATTAAGATTTTCGATTTTTCTGATAATTGCGCTTGCTTCAGCAGAGCCAATCCATATAGGCAGTGCCTTTCTGTTTTCTTTGTCGTGCAAGACGACAATTGGGGAACCTGTTCTTGTATCCAGGGCAATGCCCATAACTTTCATTTCTATCATAGCATTTTGCCTTTCTAATGGTATTCTACCTTATTTTTTGGGTATGGTCAACAAGGGTTTACGAAAAAAAATATTTATGCTATCATAGTTTGGCATGGAGTGATGGCCGAGTGGCTGAAGGCGGCACCCTGCTAAGGTGTTATGTGGGGCAACCTGCATCCAGGGTTCAAATCCCTGTCACTCCGAATTATAGTCCGATGACCATCTCGGTTGTCGGACTATAATTTTGTTACAGATGGATTTTAACCCTTTTTCAGGGTTCAGAGGATTTTGCGGACGGATAAAACAAAGTGTTAATAGCAAAAAAATTTTTTTTTAGTTTTTTTTAACAATCAGGAGATTCTCTTGTGATAGTTAAAAATACAGATAATACACAATTTGGATGGCATTATAAAATGCACGCTGATATTTTAAGAAAATCAGCAATTTTAAGCAACTTACCTGAATCTATAATTTCTGCAATTGAACAAGCTGTTCAGAAACCTGATTTTGATGAATTCTTTTTGTATGGTCAAAAACATTTTTATTATCCAAATGACAGAATTAAAAGTTATCTTGATTATACCAAAACTCATAATGCAAAATATATGTACCAATTGCATTTAAAAAAGATGTATGAATCATTAAAATTAAAAAACTTGGAACAAGGTTTTAGCGAAGCAGGAAGAGCCCTACATTATCTTCAAGATATGACACAGCCAAATCATATTGACAGTGGCTCTATAATTAAAAAAGCTTTGGAAAAGAAATCCCATCACAAATTTGAAATGGATATTTTCGGCAGAAGTAATGATTTTTATGCCCAAACAAAACCTTTAGATTTAAAATCTAAAACATTGGAAACGCTATTTGATGAAGTAATAAGCATTTCACAAAAAAATCAAACGCCAAATATGACAAACATTGATGATTGGGATATAATTGCTCAAAATGCAATAAATTTGGCAACAAGTGCCACCAGGAAATTTCTGGCACTTATAAAGTCCATAGGTTAGGCTAAAACTTGACAAATAACTATAATTAAATTTTTACTTTACAAATCTCTTATTTTTTATTTTCATATAAGTATGTCTTATTGCGGTTATTGGGATAATGCGTCAGAAATAAACAAAAAATACCACACGCAAGAGTGGGGTGTGCCGGTTTTTGACGATTGCAAGCTTTTTGAATTTTTGATGCTTGAAGCTATGCAATGCGGTTTGAGCTGGGATATTGTAATTAATAAACGCGAAATTTTAAACGAATGTTTTGACAATTTTCAATACAATTTGGTCTCACAATACACAGAAAAAGACATCGAACGGATTATGCAGACAGAAGGTATGATAAAATCCCGCCGAAAAATTGAAGCCGTAATAAATAACGCAAAATGTTTTCAAAAAATAAGAGAAGAATTTGAAAGTTTTTCCAATTATATTTGGGCTTATTCCGATAACAAAACAATCATTTATGATAAACATAGTGAGGGTATTATCCCCGCAAGCAACGGTTTATCAGATAAAATTTCAAAAGATTTGAAAAAACGCGGGTTTAAATATCTCGGCACAGTTACCGTATATTCATTCCTGCAAGCTATCGGAGTAATAAACGACCACGGCAAGAATTGTCCGAGGTTTGAATTTATAAATTCAAAATATCCGACAATTAAAAAACGCAGATTTTTGGAAAAATAAAAAACGGAGCTTGCGCTCCGCCTTTTTATATAAGTGATTTTAAATCCTCGGCTATCAATTCAGGTTTCAAACGGTATCTGTCATAAAGAATATTTTCAGGAACTCTGTCGGTAAATTCTTTCTTAGCACCGTAATTCAAAACTTTCATATTTGAATTTCCGTAGAATCTTGTGATTTTTTCTCCGAAACCGCCGTCTAAAACACCGTTTTCCAAGGTAATTACGACATCATGGTCAGATTTTAAACTTTCCAACATATCTTCATCAATTCCTGTAATAAATCTTGGATTGATTAAAGTTGAATCTATACCGAAGCGATTTTTGATTTCTTCTTTTGCTTTGCGTCCCAATTCAAAGAAATCACCCAAGCCGATAATGGCAACTTTTCCACCTTTTTCAACCATTTTGTATTTGTTTAATTGAGAATAATCAGTGTTGTCACTTGAGCCTGTTGAAATCAAATCACAATTAGGAACTCTTATTGCAACAGGGCGTTCGTTTTGGTTATATGCGTATTCAAGCATTGAAAGATATTCTTCCTTGTTTGTGGGTGCTAAATAAACCATATTCGGAATATTGCTAATTAGAGGAATATCAAATACACAAAGGTGTGTACAATCTTGACCTGAAATTCCGCCCCAGTACACAAGCATAGCAAGCGGAGAATTATTCAAACACAAATCCTGTGACATCTGATCATAAGTCCTTTGTACAAAAGAACTCATAACAGCAAATATCGGTTTTGCTCCGCCTTTTGCAAGAGCTGATGAATATGCAACTGCATGTTCTTCAGCGATACCAACATCTGTATAATGTTTGCCGAGTTTGGCTCTGATATCAGAAGAAAACCCAAATACCCCGGGAGTTGCAGCATTTACTACCATCAATTTTTCATCTTCTTTTGCTTTATTCAAAATAAAATCGAGTGTTAAAGATGAATAACTTTCAGGATATTCTGTGTTTTCTGAAGAATTTTCATCCAGAGTTCCGGGCATAATCCAGTGGAAAGCTTCTTTATTTTCTTCTGCGACTTTCAAACCGTGACCTTTTTGGGTATGTATATGAACAATTGTCGGATGGTCAATATCTTTTACTTGTTTGAAAGTTTCAATCAATTTTTCGATATTGTTTCCTTCATCAACGTAATAATAGTCAAAACCAAGTGTTTTAAAGAAGTTGTTTTGACTTTGTCCGTTTGTTTCTCTTAGTTCTTGCAAGTTTTTATATACACCGCCGTGGTTTTCTGCAATAGACATATCGTTGTCATTGATTATTATAATAATATTTGAATTTAGAGTTGCGGCATTATCAAGTCCTTCCAAAGCTTCGCCGCCACTCAATGAACCGTCACCTACAAGTGCCACAACATTTCCGTCTTCGCCTTTCAAATCTCTGGCTTTTGCAAGACCGCAAGCAAGACTTGCCGCAGTAGATGTGTGTCCGACTTTAAAAAGATCGTGTTCACTTTCTTCCGGTGCGGTGTATCCTGTGTATTTTAAATAACTATCAGGATTTAAGAATCCTTCCTTCCTGCCTGTCAAAATTTTGTGCGGGTAGCATTGATGTGAGACATCAAAAACTATTTTGTCGTAGGGTGAATTGAATACATAGTGGAATGCAATTGTAGCTTCCAAAATACCTAAGTTCGGGCCCATATGACCGCCTGTTGTATTTACTTTTTTGATAATAAGTTCACGCATTTCATCAGCAAGTGTATTTAATTCGCTGATGGATAATGTTTTTAAATCTTGCGGATTATTCACTTTGTTCAATACATTAACTGTGTCTAATAGCATATATTTCTCTCCTTTTCTTCATAATACAAGTTAAATCAATTATTAGTCAAGAGAGCAATAGGAAAATTTTTGCAAAATGTTATTATAAGAATATGGATTTGACTTGGTATGATACATTGAATAAACCGGCGTTTACGCCTCCGTCATGGGTGTTTGCGCCGGCTTGGACAATTCTTTATTTGATGATATTTTTATCATTTATGATATTTATAATGACAAAAACTATGCAAGACAAGACTCTTGGCGTTAGTTTGTTTTTAGTTCAGCTTATATTGAATTTTTTATGGAGTCCTGTGTTTTTTTATTGGAAAAATATAACCTTGAGTTTTGTCATAATAATTTTGCTTTTAGGATTTTTATTGATGACAATAGTCAATTTTTATAAGATTTCAAAATGGTCTGCTATTCTTTTAATTCCGTATTTTTTATGGATATGCTACGCAACATACCTGAACTACGGGTTTATGATGATGAATTAGAAATTGTATAAACGGATTTACTTGTTTGTCAGGCTAAAGCCTGACCTACAAACTTTTAACATAGGGGTAATATATTTGTATAAAATCTATTTTTGTTTTATACACTCATTTGCTGCATCATTCCATACTCCACCAAAATCAACGCATCTTTGTATTCCTACAACTTTATCAACGGTTGGTATGTAAAATGAAAATTTAAAGAATATTACTTGTAGGATTAGTAAAATCAGTAGCAATGGTATTTTGAATTTATTTGATAATTTTGCCCAAAATACATAGATAAAACTTACCAGTAATATAAGTGTTAAAAGCAAAAATAAGAATATTTGCACATCAAAATTTTCTGTAATAATCGATGTTAAAGCAATAATTGAACCGTGAAATCCTAATATTGCGGAATTAACAAGAAATAATATTGCCAAAATTACATAGGTAATTATTTGAAATATTTTTACAATATTTTCGCTCATAAGCTTATATTATACTATTTTTTATAATCAGGCAATAAGTCGTGCATAAGAATTGAACAATCACAATATGGATATTTTCGACCTCTTTCTCGACCTAGCCTATTTGCAACTTGGTCTCTTTCTGAATCTGCAATTGCTTCTTCAATAGTAACTTTATGAGTTTGTAGGTCAGTCATTTGCCTGACGAAATTTGTTGTTCAGTTGAAGGCCTGACCAAAATTCTAAAAAATAGAAAGATTGTAATATTTTTGAATGTCGGGTAATATGTTTGCTATCGCAAAATAAATTATCCATAAAATCACGTAATAAAGGTATTCAATATGTTTGTGTTTAATAAATAGGATATATAATGAATAAATTAAAAGTCCAGAACCGTATAAAATATAAAATATTACTTGAAGATTATAATTCTCATATAATATTAATCCTATGATATCTTCACCGAGAAATATTAATATAAATAAGAATAATAAAATTTTCAATATATTTATAATTGTTCTATATACAAATTTCAAAACTTTAGTGATCACAAAATAATTATAACACGAATTACCAATGCTTTTTAGGTAAATCTTTTGGTTGTATAATTATATCTCTTGGGTCAGCATTTGGGTTTTCTTTGCCAAGTCGTCTACCTTCTTCATTTACTTCTAAATCGTGAATACTATTTTTGAAAGCTTGTTCTAATGTTTGGTGTTTTACTAACACATCTTTTATAATATCACCGCCCTCTCTTGCGTATCCAAGAATAGTTGCTACTTTTTCACCTACATCTCCTAGTTGTGCAGCTTCACAATTTGCTTTTGTATGGTAATATTCTGCAGAATAGTTGACGTAATGACCAACTTCTTTAGAAACTGTTATTAGTTCATTCCAATTTTTATAAAAAATTTGAATAGTTTGTATAACCTGTAAAATCATACCATAAACTTCGGTTACTACATCTTGAATTAGATTATATAGTTCATTTATATACTCTATAATATTATCATTTGAATAGTTAAGTAAATATTCAATAAATTCTTCCAATAATAATTTGGTATCTTCTGCTTCTTGCATTAAATTTTCAATTTCTAAGTTAACATTATTACATTCTTCTTGCCAGTATAACAATCTAACTATACAATCACAAGGCTCCTCTTCTTCATTATTTTGGTTAGAGGGATTGCCATTATCTTCTTCAATAATTTCAACGTAACATTTGCAATTAGGATGTGGCCTTTCGGGGACTTCGTCATAATAATCAAACTCTTGACCATCGAGCTCTGAACAAACATCACAAGTATGTTCACCATTTTCGGAATGCCAAACATATTTATTATAGCTTACGCCACCTTTTAATACTTTGCTTTCAATATTTCCTTTTTCTGCTTGGGCATCAGCAAGGTAATTATTATCCATTAATGTTCCATACCTATATAGAGATTTGCCAACATCTTGTAAATCGGAATAATTTTTTAATATTTTATTTTTATCCTTTTTATTAAAAACAGGATTAGAATAATTTTTCAATAAATTTTCTTGTGACTCTGCAATTGTATTTAGCGTAGTTTCGACTTGTTTTGTACTTTTCAATGATTGCAGAATTTTTTCTTTTAAATTTGCCATATTTCCTCCTATTAATAAAATTATAAAAATTTTATCAAAAGCCTACAAGTCCCCATTTCTATGGACATGAAAATGGGGACTTGACAAAAATGTATTAACTACTAAATTATTTAATCTTCTTTAATGAAGAAATAAAGTTGTTATGTTCTACATCACCGTCAACTTTTGTCAAAAATACCTGACAATCTTTTTCATCCGCATTAATCGGAGGTAATAAAGAAAGCTCCGCTGCATAATGATTACTGTCATTTTTAGCTGTAAGCGGAATCCTGTTTGCAAGACTGTTTAGAGAAATGTTTCTTAATAGTCCAAAAACACCCTTATTTTTGTTACTGAATTTTGTATAAATTCTCAAAGATGCATCCGAATTTTCCAAATCATATCGGCCCACAATAAACGAACTTAATTGAGGGGAGGTTGATTTAATCATCAAACGTTCTATTACGTTATCTTTTAATACCAAATGACCGTCAATAGTATCAAACTTGCCTTCCGGAACATTTACCAAATCCGCAAAGACGGAAGGGCTAATCATAGTTAACGGGTTTCTGAAAAGTGCTGCCATTTTCAAAATATATTCAACAAGACCAATCTTTTGAATAGTACCATCTTTAACCAAGAATTTTATTGTTCCGTTCAATCTCATAGAATCATCTGTATTCAAATCAATAGTTCCGCTTGCTTTTCCTGAAATTTCTTTTTCGAGCTGCAAAATTGATGCAATTAAATCAGAATCAATTTCTTCAATACCTAAAAGCATATTATATTTATGTTTTTTTAGATTACAATTGATTTTTGCCGAAGAATATCCGTTTGCTATTTCAAATTTGTTAGAATTAATATCTAAAATGCTGTTTTTATCAAGTTTTAAATTTGCTTCAACATCACTGAAAGTTATATCTTTGTAAGAGCCTTTCAAAACTTTCAAAAGACAATTTTCAACCACAAAATTTCCGATATCAAATGTCGGATTGTTGTCATCATCATCTTTTGCAGTACCTGAAGGTGTCAAGTCAAACTGTTCAGATTGGATAGCCTGGGAATTCTGTTTATTGGCAGATGCCAAGAATTTTTCAATATCAATATTATCAACAGTCAATTTTATATCTTTTGCAACAATCGGAAACTTGACCTCATTTATAAAATCACCTGTCAAATTATATTTTGATCTTCTGTAACCGCCTTCGGCATTAACAGACAGAAGTCCGTTTCCTGTTGATAATTCTCCATGTTTTACAAACAACCTTTGAGACGGAATTGCAACCATATCCATTATCATTTTCCCGTCAATTATAGGATATTTGCCGGAATTTTCGTAAGCTAAACTTCCTGAAACTTTTCCGTTTTTGAATATTCTTTGACCTATTAAAAGATTTAAAAATTCGCTCGGCATGGGCTGCGGAATTTTAAACCCGAGTCTTTTAATATTTGAATTATTCGCAATATCAATATCACCGTATAGGTTCAAAATCGGTCTTAATTTCGGAACATTTTCTTTTGTCAAAAGCCTGTCGGGAACAATATAATAATCAAGAGATTTTATTGAAAGCAGGTTGTTTTCAAAATGCATATCAGACTTTATCCCTCTGGTAAATTCAACAGGACTATATGACGATCCGTCAAGTAAAATATCCTGCTTCGGTTTAAGAACAAAATACCAAATCATATCAATTTTGTTATTAATTGCTTTCAAATCAAGTCTTGTTCTTGTTGTACCTCCTGTAAGTTCAACAGGCATTCCAACCATTTTTGAAAGATAGTTTTTCATAAAATCATTTGTTACAGCTGCGCGCGAAATCAATTTTGTATCAATTGATTTTAAATAATCATTAACCGTACCCTCTAACGTTACATCATTTTTAGGATTATTTGCATAATACCCTTTAAAATCACTTAACGTAATTTTGTCTTTGGTTAGCTGAATTTTACCTTGTGTAAGAGTGAGCGGAATATTTTCAACAGGGACAATTTTGGTGTCTATTCTGTTTAAATTGACAATTCCTCCAAGGTTGTCGTTCGTGAGTTTTATATTAAAATTAAAACTTCCTTTTAAATCCTTAAAATACGATAATGGTTCTTGAAGATTATTCTCAATAATTTGAGAATCAATAAGAGTCAAAACATCATCAACTAAAATCTTGTCAGAATAAACATTTATATCATAATTCTTCTTTTTATCCGCATTTGCATCAAAAAATATTTTTGAATTATTTACGTTAAGAAAACATTTTTTAACCCATAAATGATTATCTTTGAAATAAACAGCATTATTATCTTTTATATCAAAATGGAGTTCTTTTTCGGCTTTCTTGATTTCAGCCTTCAAATCAAAATGCAAGAAACGTTGGATTTTTTGAGTATTATCAACTTCTAAATCCTTTGCCGTGAGTTTTATAAATGTGTTATCAATTTTATGCAAAACAAGTACATTTTTTACATAAAAAATTGTGTCAAACACATCAACATTCCAATCACTTTTAGTTTTTTCTTTTTTATCTTTTTTTATGCTTATTTCTGAGAGTTTATTTGTGTCGACAAATATAAAATCCGCTCCCAGTTTTTTCAAGATAACATTTTTATTTAAAATTTCTTTCATTGAAATTTTTGCATCAAAATTATTCACAGCAACCATTTGACCGTTTTCACCAGTCAAATCAAATTGTTCAATGGAAAATTCAATGTCAGAAGATAGGTGCGTTTTTAAAACCGGCTCTTTTATTACCGCTTCAATTCCTAAATTTTCCTTTAATTTATCTTGAACAAAATCTATTACGTTTTGATTTGCAACAGCAAAGGGTAAGACTTTTAAATATATAACAAGCCCTAATCCCAAAAGCGATATTACAGATATTAATATCCCAATTGCAATTTTACGTTTCAAATTTATCCCTCTTTAATTTTATGTTATCATAAAATTATGAAAAAGTTATTAGTCATATTAACTTTACTAATATTTACGGGGAGCACGGCATTTGCGGAATTATCCAATATAGGGATAAAAACTTTCACTGAAGGCAATTCATTTGGTCTGCAAGATAAAGACGGAAATATTACGGTAAAACCTAAATATAAAAAACTTATTCGTCTCGGAACATCCAGTTGGATTTTCCAAAGACATGGCAGATACGGTATTATGGACAGTTACGGTAATATTTTGGTAGAGCCTAAATTCCGACAGGTTGACAGATTATTAACAAAATATGTAAAATTCGGAACAGGTATTACATACGGAGTTTATGATGAAAAAGGTGAAGTTGTTTTACCTCAGGAATATTCTTCAATTGACATGCTCTTTGGCGGAATGTTTTTAACCTGCAAAAATTATAAATACGGAATAGCTGACCGTAACGGGAAAATCCTTTTAGAAAATAAATTTGATGAAATATACATGCCAAAACCACATGTAATCAGACTGCAATACAATGGTGAATGGTTCGAGATTGAACAAGTAAAAGGCGGAGAATTTACACCACCTGATGATATTTTGAGTCTTATGGATGAAAATAATTTTAAAATAACCACATTAATAAAAGATCCGGTTACGGTGTCAGGGTATTCTGCAGTTACATTTACTGATTATATTTTAAAACTAATATCATCAATATCTCCGGCTCATGAAGAAGCAATTGATGAATTAATGTTTTCTCAAGGGGCTGATACTGTTTCAATTTTTATGAGATTTTCTTGGCTTCCGATGTATCCGTTTGTATATTTGCAAAAATATTACCAAGCAATAAGGACTCCAAACAACGGTCCATTGAGCAAAGTTAAAGATGAATTGAAACAGAAAATGAATTAATTTTTAATATCTTTTTCTATTACATCAGGAGTCTGTGAAATTATCAACATCTCCAGATATTTATCATTATTTTCCTTAACTTGTTTTGCAATATTTTCAATTTCATTATTGTTTGAGAAAAAATATTTTTTGGCATATTTTGAAACAATCATACCTTTTGAATTATGTTTTTCAAACTTGTAAACATCATATTCAAAATATTTTTTGGACTGTTCACAACCGTTTACTAAAAAACTCATAACAGCCTTATCGTCCTTTTTGTTCTCAACAATTTTCAATAACACGCAGTTCTCGGAATTTTCTACGATTTCATCGAAATTATCAGCATATTTTAAAGGATCGTTTTCATTCGGATAATGATAAACTCCTACCATTTTGGTCCAATCTAAAACACCTTCATTTCCTTTAAAATACTCATTTCCATATCCTCCGGTTGAGGGTGCTGCCGCACTAAATTTTAATTTGTAATTTTCATTGTCAAAATAAATTTCTTCTGAAAAAGAAATCATCTGGGAACAAAATAAAGCTAAAATCGTAAGTATAAGTTTTTTCATACAACAATTTAAACTCATATTTTGAAAAAAATAATTCAGCATTTGGAGTAGGTTATTACAACAAAATTGAAATTTATAATAAAAAAGAGCCTTCATGCGAAGGCTCTTTTTATTATAAATGAACTCTTATTTATTCATAGCTTCAGCAACTGCAACAGCACAAGCAACTGTTGCACCAACCATCGGGTTGTTACCCATACCGATAACGCCCATCATTTCTACGTGAGCTGGAACTGATGATGAACCTGCAAATTGAGCATCACCATGCATTCTACCCATAGTATCAGTCATACCGTAAGAAGCAGGACCGGCTGCAACGTTATCAGGGTGAAGTGTTCTTCCTGTACCACCGCCTGATGCTACTGAGAAGTATTTTCTGCCGTTTTCAATAGCCCATTTCTTATAAGTACCCGCAACAGGGTGTTGGAATCTTGTCGGGTTAGTTGAGTTACCTGTAATAGAAACGTCAACACCTTCTTTAATCATAATTGCAACACCTTCAGATACATCATCTGCACCGTAGCATTTTACTTTTGCTCTTTCACCGTCTGAGAACGGAATTTCTTTAACAGTTTTCAATTCGCCTGTTTTGTAATTGTATTCAGTTTCAACATAAGTAAAACCGTTGATTCTTGAAATTACATAAGCAGCGTCCTTACCTAAACCGTTCAAGATAACTCTCAAAGGTTCTTTTCTGACTTTATCGGCATTTCTTGCAATACCAATTGCGCCTTCAGCAGCTGCAAAAGATTCGTGGCCTGCTAAGAAACAGAAGCACTTTGTTTCTTCTCTCAATAACATTGCACCCAAATTGCCGTGACCAAGACCTACTTTTCTTGTATCACCGACAGAACCCGGCACTGCAAATGCTTGCAAGCCTAAGCCGATAGCTTCTGCTGCATCAGCAGCATTTTTAATACCTTTTTTAATTGCGATAGCACAACCTAATGTATAAGCCCAAGAAGCGTTGTCAAACGCAATAGGCTGAATCCCTTTAACGATTTTGTCAACATCTATACCTTTTGACAAGCACAATTCACGAGCTTCATCAAGGTTTTTAAACCCGTATTCAGGTAAAACTTTTTTCAAAGTTGACTCACGTCTGTCTTTTCCTTCAAAATTTGCCATAATTTATTTTCCTTTTCTTTTATTTCTATTAGTTTATTCTTTTCTCGGATCAATTGTTTTAACTGCATCTGCAAATCTGCCGTAAGTACCGATATTTTTCTTAAATGCTTCACCTGCATCTTCGCCTTTTTTGATTGCATCCATAACTTTACCAAGATTTACAAATTTATATCCGATAACTTCGTCATTTTTATCCAAACCGAGTTCTAAAATGTAACCTTCAGTCAATTGAAGATATCTTACACCTTTTTGTTTTGTAGAATGGATTGTACCGCACATTGAGCACAAACCTTTACCCAAATCTTCTAAACCTGCTCCGACAGGGAGTCCGTTTTCGGAAAATGCAGTTTGAGTTCTGCCGTACACAATTTGTAAGAATAATTCTCTCATAGCAACGTTAATTGCATCACAAACAAGGTCAGTATTAAGAGCTTCGAGAATAGTCTTGCCGGGAAGAATTTCACCGGCCATTGCTGCAGAGTGAGTCATGCCTGAGCAACCTATAGTTTCTACCAAAGCTTCTTGAATAATACCATTTTTAACATTTAGGGTGAGTTTGCAGGTACCTTGTTGAGGTGCACAACAACCGCAGCCATGTGTCAAACCTGAAATATCTTTAATCTCTTTGCATTTTGTCCATTCACCTTCTTGAGGGATAGGTGCGGGACTACCTTTTACACCGCGCTTTACGCAGCACATTTCTTCTACTTCTTTTGTTACTTGTATACGATCCAACATTTTTTACTCCCTTCGGTTATATACAAGTAATATTGTATGTGCTCAAAAGATATCGTCAAGAAAATAATTATGCACGCAATCTTCTTACTCTGTTAGTAGCTTTAACTTTTCTGTTCATTGCATCACGATGCTCTTTCATAATTTTTTGCATACGCTTTGTCATTTCAAATCCTACTATCTTTTTCGATTTATTTGTTTGTGCGGATGCGCCTTGTTGCAAGAAAGATGACGCAGCATTTGCCAAGCCGCCAAAAACTTCGGCCGCTTTAGATATTTTATCCATTGTACTTGGTTTATCTTCTTCTGAATCTAAGACTTCCATTTTTTCTTTGTATTCACTACGTGCAGTTTTTTCATCTTTTAGTTTTTTAAGTTTTTCATCTTTCTTTGTATTATCATCATTTTTATTTTCTGTTTCTGCAGAAGTTTCTGAATTTGTAGTATTTTCGGCATTTTCATTACCTTCAGTTTTTACAATATCTTCTGCTTTAATTTCAGCTTCTAATTTTGTTATCTGATCATCAAGCATTTCATCGTCATATGCTGCAAATTCTTTTGATGCACCGCTTTTAATCATATTTTCTTTAGCATCTTTAAGAGTTACATCTTCGCCTTTCAAGTTTTTAATAAGATTACCGTCTTCATCTTGTAAATCTGCCTCAGTTAATTCTTTAGCTTCCTCAGTTTTAGCTTTTTGTGCTTCTTTAGCTTCTTTAATTTCGTCTTGTTTTTGTTGTTCTTCGGCTTTTTTCGTTTCAGCCTCAGCTTTTTTAGCTTCTGATGCGGCTTTCTTTTCGTCTTTTTCTGCTTGTTTTACTTCTGTAACAGCTTTCTTTTGATCAGCTTCTGTTTTTTTCTGTTCAACTTGTGCTTTTTGAACTTTATCAGTTTCATTTTGCTCAGATTGTTGAACAGTTTGAGTATTTTCTCTATTTGAATTATTCATTTGCTGTTGTTGTCCGTCATTTGCTTTTGAAGTTGCTTCTATAGCAGTTGCTGTTTCGGCGGCCTTTACAGCATTTGTATTTGAATTTGTTTGTGCGGATGCAACTTGTACAACTTTATCTTCAGGTTGTTCTGCGACTTGTTGTTGTTCTTGTTCTTGTTTCTTTTCATTAGTTATTGGTTTTCCTGACTGACCATCTATTTCTTCACCTTTAGAATTATAGGTTTTGCCGTCTTTTGTTGTAAATGAACCATCAGAATTTTTAGTTACCGGTTCAGCTTTTACTACTCTGCCATCAGGATATGTTCTTGTGCCGTCTTTTGCAACAGTACTACCATCGGATAGATGAATAGTGCCGTTATCATCTATTTTATTTACATTAGGTCCTGCAGGTTCATCATTTTCGCCACCATTACCTTCGTTATTATTAGCAGCACCATTTGTACCGTCGTCTTTCTTTTCTAATTTTGTTGTCAATTGAGCAACACTTGAAACAGTACTCAAACCGCCGCCAATTGAACCCAAAATATTTGCAGTTTTTTCATCACCGAGTTTAAATTCTGTCATAATTTGGCTGGCAGATGTCATAGCAGTACCGGCAGCACTACCTATTTTTGCTGCTTTACCAAGTAATGAAGCATCTTTAAATCCGCCACCGGAAAATCCTTCAGCAGCTCCGACAAGTGCAGAACCAACACCGGCAACAGTTCCGATTTTGCTCATTACACCGTTTGCTTCTTTACCTTGAACTACCCTTACATTGTTTACTAATTGTGCAGTATTTGAAACAACGCTCAAGCCTTGGCTTACATAACCAAATACATTATTTGCCGCAGCTCCGGTGCCTGTCATACTTGAAACTGCAGCAATTGCAGTTTGTCCCAGTGCCATTAGACCGGCTGCCAAATTACCGTTTGCAATATTTATAGTAGCTTTTGTAACACCGCAGGCCAAAGTACCAAATTTACCGATTTTTTCCAATACCTGACCTACTGAATTCATTGTACCGCCGTTTGTTTCCAAAACAGTACCGGTTGATATTAATGCAGCACCAGCCGCAGCTGTAAATGGGTTAGATAGCATCGGAGTACCTGTTGCAATCATTATGCCGCCTGTTGTTGTCATTGTACCGCCAACTCCAACCAACACAGTACCCGTTGTATTAGTTATTGAGAATATATTTTCTGCTATACCGACAGCAGCAAGCTGTTTTTGTAATCTTTTAGCTTTTTGTTGTTCTTTCTTTTGAGTTTGTTTTATTTTCTTTTGTTTGATTTTTACTTTCTTTTCGAATTTCTTTGTATTTTTCTTTATGGATTTCTCCATTTTTGTAATTTTGACTTTATTTCTTGTGATTTTATTTCCGGCAACTGTAAATTTACCTGATAATTCAGTAATAACCTGGTTATTGGCTTCCAATTTTTCAGTATTGTCAGAAGTTGTGCCCATTGAGCTATCAGTCATGCCAAAAGAATTCATAGCCAAACCGTCATTTTGTTGGTCTTGATTTTGAGGCTGCTGTGTTTGAGCAGGTTTATTCATTTGTTTTTGTTCTTCTTGAGCTGCAAGTGTTTCGTTTTCTGCAACTACCTGTTCATATCTTGCAAGGTATTCCGCTTGTTTTTGTGCAGCATCTTGAGATTCTTTTGTCATTCTGATGATTTCTTGTTCATCTCTTTGAATAGTTTGTTCTATTTTTTTAGCTTCTTTTTCAAGTTGCTTAGCATCTTTCTTTTCATCTTTTTCGATTTTTTTAGATTCTTTAGCACCGTCTTTTGCACTTTTGTTTGCATCTTTAACTTCTTTATTTTGTTTGTCTGTTTCTTTTTTCTGTGTTTTTTCTTCTTTTTTAGCATTTGCGCCTGCTGCTTTTGCTTCATCTTCCGGAGACAATTCAGGTTTTGAACCGCCTGAAGATCCGCTTTTATTTGCTTCAGGAGAATTTACAGCTTCTTCGGTTGCATTTTCTGCTTCATCTTCTGCACTTTCTTCAGAATTTTCAGCTTCTTCAGGTTTTTGTTCCTCAGCCGGTTTTTTGCCTTCTTCAACGATTGTATTTTGAGTTTCTTCAACAGGAGCTTCTTCTGCTGGCGGGTTAGTTTGAGCTGCATTGTTTGGAGCTTCTGCAGTTTCATTTACAGGTGCAGCTTCTCCGTTAGTGCTATCTGATACACCATTTTCTCCATTATCTTGAGCGCCTTCTGCACCTTCTTCATTACCGTCTTGAGCGCCTTCTCCTTCACTATTTTCTGTTTCTACAACTTTATCTTCAGCTGCTTGTTCACCTGTAACTCCAACAATTTTAGAATCTAAAGCTGTCAAACCTTCTATAGCTGTATTTTCTTTTTCAACAGCTTTGCCTGTTGCTTTGTCGGAAATTTCAGGAATTTTTGTATTTGAAACAATCTTTGCGGCACCGCCAATAAACATGCTCTTTGTGCCTCTAACAATATGTTTCATTCCAAGAACATATAGCGGTCCAAACAATCCTGCGGCAGCCAGCAATTCGTGCCCTACAATTACACGATATTTACCCATTTTCATAAGGGTTTCGCCGCTTGCATCAGTGAAATCAATTCTTTCCTTACCTGCAGGAATTATTTCATCCTTGTATTTTGTATCATTTTCAAGGGATTTTGCTTCATTTACAACAGATTCATCTATTTTTTCTTTTATCGGGGCAGTTCTTTCTTTTACATTGTCAACTGCTTTGGCACTTTCTTCTTTTAAAGCTTCTATATCGGCAGTATTTTGTTCTATGATTTGTTTGTTTTTTGCTATTTCATCATCATCTTCGGTATTTTCTTTATCTTTTTCTTCATCAACTTTTATACCGAATTTTTCTGCAGTCTTTTGGCTTTCATCTTTTTCTTTGCCGCCGCTGAGCTCATCAATTTCCTTTTGAGCTTCTTCAATTTCTTGTTGTTTTGTGTCAATTTCTTGTTGTCTAATTGCTTCTTCTTGTTGGTATTCCGCAACCATTCTGTCAATAAGTTTAGTTGCAAATTTCGCAAAAGCAGCATCATCTTTTGCGGCTTTCCAATCTGATAAAGCAACAACAATTTGTTTTGCAAGATCTCTGTCAATTTTTTTGGTTTCATCAATCAAGCCCAAAACATTTTCATCATTTATAATAAAATCTTCTTCTGTTTCAGCTTGTTCTGTATTTTCGCCCTCAGTTTTTTCCTGAACATCACCTGTTGCTTGACCTTCGTCAACTGTCGGAGTATCTTCCGCAGGTGCAGGTTCTGTTTGAACCTCATCAGTAGTCTTATCAACATCATCTTGAACAGCTTCATCTTCCGGAGCTTCAACCGAATCAGTTGACGGATTTGCAATCATTTTTTCAATACCCATCAATTGAGCAATATCTCTGACTGAATCAGAGCTTTCATCAGTGTATTCTTTAGTATCATTACCGGTTTCTACAGCCTGCTCACCAATACGTTTGCCGATAATCATTGCAATGATCGCACGCAAAAATCCTATTTGGTGCATTGTGCTCTTTTGAGTTGTTTTGTAGTTCTTTTTGCAAGTATAATCTTCTAAATTTTCCCCTATTTCAACGGTTTCATCTGCAAGTTTTTCGCCCAATACAGCAAGAACATTTATTTCATTTAATGTAGTTGCAATTTTTATCTTATCAAATTTAAAATCAGAATCATTTTTGTTTTTATCTTGGAGCATGCCGGTAATTTGAGCATATTTACGAGCTTCACTATCAGTCAAAGCTTCACCGTTGTTAATTTTGTCCTGAAGTTTTCTCCATTCTCTGACTTTTTCTTCATATTCTTTTAACGAAGCACGTTGTTCTTCGATTTTGTCTAAGATAGAACGTCTTGTTTGTCTATTTGATTCCAATAAATCGTCAATTTTGTCTTCAATTTTTTCATTTGTATCATCGCACTTTTCAATATGTTTTTTAGCAAGCGGAATTAAATCCAAGAACGGAGTTTTTTCAGTTGTTTTTTCTCCTTGCCCTTCAATATCTTCACCGCCCTCTAAATTGTCAGGAGACCCTTCATAAATTGAGTGTGCAATATCGATAATATCCTGCGGAATATCAACGCCTTCGTTTTCCATTTGAATGATTTCTTCAGCAGAATACTGGCTCCAAACAGGATCTAAAACAAGTCCTCTTTTAGCTGCATAAGCTTCTATTGTATATTTTGTATTCAATAGAGATTTTGTATATCTTGCAAGGTCGATTTTACCTGCTTCTGTAAGTGCAAAATCCATATCAAGATTATATCCGTTGGCAAATTTAAAAGGATCCATAGGAACTTCATCATAAACGGGGTTTCCATCATCGTCATAGACTAAATTGCCATTTTTATCTACCTGCTGAACCTTTTTATATTGAATAGGAATACCTGATTCCATTGAATAATACTCGACGAAGTCCATTTCAGTATCTTCGTCCATTTGATAAAACAGGCGCAAAGCTTCTCTATAGGAAATCTCTACTCCCTTGGTTTGGAAATAGAAATCCTGAAATACTTTAAATTTGTTTGGTATACCGTTTACTTGCATAAAAGAACCCGTTTTTCCTTTAATTAATTTATCGGTACAAAAAGGTTGGTTCTTTAGAAAATAACTGGTTTTTTGAAATAAAATTTACAAATTGTTACATATAAAATTTTTGCAATTTTTGCGTTCACAAAATTATAAAATAAGTGAGTAGTGAGTAGAGAGTGATGAAAGTTCATTACGGTGCTTCGCACAGAAAAAGCATTAGTAAAAATTGACCAAAAATTTGTCCGACCTTTGACGGAGTGAACAATCAATGTTTGTGAGACAGTGACAAAAGCTCGCATTGTCTGAGCGACAAAATATATCACAATAAGTGCGGCATGACGGGAATAAAGCGAGTTTGCGAGCTTTGAGTCGAACAATTACAATTGAGGTGAACAAAGGAGCAGGTCGAGTGTTCTTTGGGTACTTTCTTTCTAAAAAGAAAGTACCTGC
>CAMVQX010000005.1 GCA_947169755.1 uncultured bacterium | reverse complement strand
AAAAAAAGAGCCTCACGGCTCTTTTTATTTAATATTTGCAAACGTCCAAGCATCAAACGTAGGAGTTTCTGATATCTTCATTTCCTTATTATCATCACCCCTTGTAGAATCGTTATGAGCTATTGGTTTGTACAATCTGTTATAATATTCTATAACCATTCTGTCTGAGTTGAAATAAGCTTCGGAAGTTCTGATTGCCTGACGCATCAAACGAGCCCACTCTTGTTTATTTTCATAGTATGTTGGAATAATTTCGGTTTCTATAATATTCATAACACACTTATGATCTTTCCAATGGCGTTCTTCCCAAGGCATTTCATCGTCCAAACCTTCATATTCAACAGTATAACCATTAATACCGTTAAATGTACCTTCAACAGTCCAACCGTCATATATAGATAAGTGAAGTGTACCGTTCATATTGGCTGACATTCCTGAAGTACCTGACGCTTCAAACGGTCTCAACGGTGTGTTTAACCAAATATCAGAACCGCGTTTCAACATTCCTGAAAGTTCAAGTTCATAACCGGGGAGAACAACAACATTCTTTAAGCTGTGCGAACGATTAAGAAGTTTGTTGAACATATCTTTGCCCAAAACATCATCCGGGTGGAATTTACCTGCGAATATGATTTGAATTTTATTTGCATTAAGAAGTTTTTCAATTCTTTCTTTATCCATCAAAATAAGCCAAGCACGTTTATAGTCAGCAAATCTTCTTGCCCAAGTGATTGTTAATACGTCAGGATCAAATCTCTTACCTGCAACATTAGCAACATACTCAAATAATTCAGCTTTCATTTCGCGCTTTGCTGAAATTAATTCATAAGATGAACGGGCATTTTGAATACGCTTGTCTTGCCAATAATGAAGGTTAACGGCATTTGTGATAGCTCTTATAGGACATCTTCCATCAACCCATTCCCACATTTTGTTTGCTACAAGCCCATGGAGTTGAGATACAGCATTGGCAATTCTTGACATTCTTAGTGCTGCAACTGTAAGTGAGAAGTTTTCACCGCCAAGCTCAACCGCAGTTTCTCTTGAAGCTCCTGCAAAGAATCCACCATTCATGAGTTTGTCAACCCAGTGTACTTCATTACCTGCCGCAACCGGAGTATGTGTTGTAAATACAGTTCTTTTTTTAACTTCATTCAAATCGCCGTTATACTGTCTCAATAATTCAAATGCCGCAGGAAGAGCATGGCCTTCGTTCATATGAATTACATCAAAGTTGTATCCTACAGCTTGAAGTATTCTTACACCGGCAATACCAAGAACAGTTTCCTGAGCGATTCTGATTTCTTCATTGCCGTCATATAATTTGTGAGAGATACTCCTTGCCCATTCACTGTTTCCTTCAATATCTGTAGTTAACAAATAAACAGGACAAGTTCCAAATAATTCAGGCTCAACGAGAAATGCCTTAACTTTGACTTTTTCACCAAAGATATCAACTTCCGTTGAAACATTTATATCTTTTAAGAAATCATAATATTTTCTTATATACGCAACTTCAACTTGACCGTCATGTGCTATACGTTGATCATAATAACCATATGACCAAAGCATAGTAACACCTACCATTGGCATTTGCAGATAACCGGCAGACAACATATGAGATCCTGCAAGAAATCCTAAACCACCCGAATATGTTTTTAACGATTGATCCATCGCAATTTCCATTGAAAAGTAAGCTACATTAGGTAATGACATATTAATTTTCCTCTTCTTTTAAACTAACTCCTGTATAAGGATACAACTACATTCTATCATAAAATTAAAATAATTAAAATATTTTTATATACATTAACCTCTAATCCTTCAGAACTAGTATATAGAGATTAATAAAAAGTTAATAAAACTTAACAATCCTTTGAATATTTCTCTAAAATTTTTGATAAAGCAATTTTTACATGCGCATAATTCAATCCACCTTGCATGTATGCGGTGTATGGTGGGCGTAAAGGGCCATCAGCCGAAAGCTCTATCGTTGAACCTTCAATAAAAGTTCCTCCGGCCATAATAATCTTATCTTCATAACCCGGTACATATTCCGGTATTGGAGTAACATACCCATTAACAGGTGAAAGTGCCTGTATCGTTCGGCAAAAATGTTCTAAATCTTCTGATGTCCCAAATGTTATATTTTGTATAATATCCGTACGTTTTTCATTAAATTTTGGAGCGCTGTCAAATCCGAGTTCATCAAAAACTTTTGCGGCTAAAACTGCACCTTTTACAGCATCACAAACAACAGAAGGCGCCATAAATAATCCCTGAAATATAAGTCTGTGCTGATTAAACATGGCACCGCCTTCACTTCCGATTCCAGGGGCGGTTAATCTGTTTGCGGTTCTGTCTACGTATATTGATTTCCCGGCAACGTAACCTCCGGCTTCAACAATGCCGCCTCCGGGATTTTTAATAAGTGAACCGGCAATCAAATCAGCACCAACTTCTAAGGGTTCTTTTGTGTCTACAAATTCACCGTAGCAATTATCTACAAAGCATATGCAATCAGGATTTTTTGTTTTTACAATCTTGCAAATTTTCTCAATTGTATCCATTGAAAGAGATTTGCGTGTTGAATATCCTTTAGAACGCTGAATCAGAACCATATTAACAGATTTATCAATTTTTTGCTCCAACAAATCAAAATCAATTTCAAAGTTATTTTTCAAAGGAACTTCATCATACAAAACTCCGTTTCCGATAAGAGAATCTCTTTTAGTTTCTTCATCGCCTGCTGTCCCTATAACTTCTTGCATTGTATCATAAGGTGTTCCTGCAACAGAAACCAATTTATCACCATATTTTAAGTTTCCAAATAAGCAACAAGCAAGAGTGTGTGTACCAGATGCAAAATGGATTCTAACGATTGCTTTTTCTGTTCTAAAGACATCTGCAAAAACCTTATCAAGAACATCCCGACCAATGTCATCATGTCCGTATCCGGAAACTGTATAAAAGTGTTCAGGTGCAACTTTGTTTTCAATAAAGGCATTTAAAACTTTTTCCTGATTAAAATCGCGTACATTCTCTATATATTCAAATTCGTTTATAAGCTCTTTTTCAGCTTTTTTAATTATTTCTCGGCTGTTCATAATATCCCTCTGCACATTATAATATTCCAAGAAATACTAATCGTCAAATGGAATTAGGTGAGTTGTAAATAGTAAATACATTATATAGGTCTTAAAATTTGGTTATGCATAAAATATTATTCTTGTTTGTGTTTTTAATTCTGCCGGTATTTGCCTCAGATTATAACGTATATCGTTCTGATAATTATTCTGCTGATATTGGTCCAAAAGAGCGGGTATTATTTATACTTGACTTTTCAAACAGTATGAATGAGTTTTTAGAAGGAAAAAGAAAAGTTGATTTAATGGTTGAAACTATGCACTCAATACTTCCTAAAATTAGCCCGGATACGTCAATCGGTCTTAGGGTATACGGGCAAAAAATGGGATTTACAGCAATTGATGCCTGTAGGGCATCAACACTTATTGAGCCTATAGGATACGGAAATATCAATAACATAAATAATTCACTAAACAGACTTTATCCGAGAGGAATGACACCAATCACATATTCGCTTAAACAGGCTGTAAAATATGATTTTTTAGGCTTTGCCGGGAAAAAACACATTATATTGTTAACAGACGGAGGCGAAAATTGTGATGAAAGTCCTTGTAAATACGTAATGGAGCTTATAAAGATAAGAAAAGACATCTCAATTGATGTAATTGCATTTAATGTTGATGATCAGGAAGATTTAGCGCAATTAGAATGCACATCACTAGTTACAAGCGGAAAATTTTATAATGCACAAACAGCAGCAGAATTAGTAAACAGTTTAAATAACAGCGTAAATTCAATAAAAAAAGTTGAAGCAAAATTAATTGTTAAATAGTCAAAAACAACCTTCATCTGCCATGTCAATTTTTCCGTCGTAATCGTTATCTATTCCATCATAGCATGAACCTATTGAAGATTTTCCTTCAGCGCTAATATTTTGATACAAATATTTTTCCGGGATTTTATGCCACAAATATTCAAAAAAGTTTTTATAATTATGAGCTAAATGAGAATTTTCTATAATCAAAACATTTTCGTCATTTTTATTTTCGCCGCTGTTCGTAAAATTCATTGAACCTACAATCAGGTATTTATCATCAATTATAATTGTTTTGGAATGAACTTTTCCGGCATAATTTTCAATTTTTACAGGGACACCCTCTGTTCGTAAAAATTTAACCTTACTCCTTGATGCAACAGCATTTGTTGCATCAATAACAATTTTTACATCAATACCGCGCTTTTTAGCATCAACGAGCGAGTTAGCTAATCTATCATGAGTCAATATAAATGCAGGAATATAAACATATTTCTGAGAAGAATTTATAAGCGGAATAATATTATTTACAATAACTTTGTCCTTAGGAGAAAATAATGGCGTAACTTTTGTATCATTTAATAAAATAGTATCATGACTAAAATTTGATTTATTTTGGTGAAATTTGCCGTTTATCATTTGAGAAAACTCCTCTAAATAAACATTTGCAATTTCTTCGGAATTTATACTTAATACACAATTTGTATTAAATCCGGAAAAACCTGTTTTTGAAAAATTCATAGAACCTGTAATAACATATTTACCGTCAATAATCATAAATTTGTTATGCATTAAATCCTTTACACCATCACCCGATTTTTCATCAGCAATTTCTAATAAATTTTGAGTATCTGGATAATAAGAAATTTTACTGTTATCGTATGCAATTCTAATCTTTACACCACGAGCTTTTGCTTTTCTAAACGCATCAAGGATTTCCGGTACATTATCCCAGCCGTACAATGCCATATCTATTGAATTTTGTGAAGAATTAATCTTTGACAAAACTTCTTTACAAACAAGTTGATTACAGTTATCATTTGGTTTTAAAACAGACGTTAAATCTGTCAAAAACATTTTTATATCGCCCTGAGAAACAACAGCCGGAAATGAAGGAACAGCCGGAAAATGCTTTTGTTCATTTCGCTCAAGGTGGCAAAATTTACAAGGTTGTGAACTGTTTGGGACTTGTTTTCGGGGAATAATTACCGCATCATGTGCAGTATGTCCGTATTCACAATTTAACTTATGATATTTATCACTTTTATGATTTAGAATTACTAAGTCTAACTTTTTTGCTTCACGCAAACGTTCATCATATTTTTTATCAGGAATGGAGTTTTTAAATGCAAATCCGGAAATGAATAGCTTTTTAGAATATGATTCATTATCAACCAATATATCTGCATATCTGCAATTTTGGCTCTGTTCACCGGTAAATTTAACTTTAACAACTCTATCTGAAAGCAAATTCTCAACAAAATTATCGGTAAGATAACCAAATTTTATTGAATCCTCATAACTTAATTTTAGTTTGTTTTGCAATTCAGACTGACTTATATCCAAATTAGATGTAAAAGTTTCAATATTAGGTATACAAACAGTCTCTCCAATATCAAAAATTTTATTTCCGTTTAAGTCAATCTGAAATTCTATAGGTGAAATGATTTTTAAAACTTTTGTACCTGATTTACGATTTTTATCAAAAATAAAAAATCCTAAAAACAGAATTATAATCAGTAATATCACCAGCAGCTTATTATATTTATACATTTCTACAATTTGTTATTTCGAACCCTAACCTTAATATTTTGTCTTTCAACTCTTTGTTCTGAGTAATCAAGAATTCATTATAATGTTGATTTTTTATCCCTGATGAATAATGACAAGGATGAATAAGGGCTTCAGCAACACAATCTTCATCCAAAGTCTTTAATCCGTACTCAATAGCTAAATCGTCCATCATACCTGTATAGCCAACACCTATTATATAATCGTTTGTTTTTAAATTATACTCTTTTACTGCTTTTTTATTTAACTTAGTAAAATAGCTTAGTAATGCAATTTTTAAAATATTCGGAGGATATTTTAAATTAACATGTTTTATAAAAGAGGGAACAAAATACATCTCCTCAAATTGAGTTCGGATATAAGGAATTTTATACTCATTAGCAAGCTTTGCAGTTAATTTGAACAGATTAGGAATTGCATGGGTATGTACATGAGAGTCTATATGATCAACTTTTGTATAATTCATTATTGTTTCTATTTGAGTACGAAATTCAAATTCCACTTGTTGTAAAAAATCTTTCCGCCTTGACTTTAAAATTAATTGCAAATATCCGTTATTAAATTCTCCTTTAGAATTTGTAAGAAGAGGAGCTTTAGTAAGCGAATGACCTTCTATAATATTCAAATGAACACCAATACCTAAATTTGGACATTCGGGTATAATTTCATTCACGGCAGCATTAAAAGCTTCACCATTAGCCAAGATACTTGCGCTCGTCAAAAACCCGTTATGATAACCGTCCAACACAGCTTTATTGTGCGCTTTTGATTTTCCGAAATCATCAGCATTCAAAATAAATTTTTTATTAACCATAAATCTTGCCTTTGAAACAAAAATATTATAATATAATTTTATAACATTTTGCAAGAAGAGGGATTATGTATAAACCAAAGTTAGCAATTATTATTCCATGTTATAACGAAGAGTTGTGCGTAAAATCAACAGTTGATAAATTGTTCGAAGTTATTGAGTATTTAGTTTCAAAAAATAAAATTTCATCTGACAGCTATATCTACCTGATTGATGACGGCTCAACAGATAACACATGGAGTATAATTGAAAAACTTCATAATTTAAATAAACATGTAAAAGGTTTAAAATTCATCAGAAATTTTGGAAATCAAAAGGCGTTGATTGCCGGTCTTGAAGGCGTAAGAAACATAGGTTGTGATTGTGCAATATCAATAGATGCGGATTTGCAGCAAGATGAATGGGCAATAGAAAAATTTATTGATGAATTTGTAAATGGTGCGGATATTGTATCAGGTATCAGAAACAACCGCAAAACCGACGGATTTTTCAAAAAAACTACTGCTTTAATGTTTTATAAAACAATGAATATCTTAGGTGCTAAAATCCCGCCAAATCATTCAGATTACAGACTGGTAAGCAAAAGAGCACTTGATATTTTGGAATTATATCCTGAAAAATATCTTTTCTTAAGAGGCTTTTTTAATGAAGTCGGTCTAAAAACAGCATACGTAAAATTTGATGTAAAACCTCGAACAGCAGGAAAATCCAAATTTAATTTTGCCTCGTTAATGGCTTTAGCCTTAAACGGCATAACATCATACAGCATTGTTCCGCTGCGATTTGTAGCGGTTTTAGGATTTTTAATGGCACTAATAGGGCTTATTGGCGGAATAGAAACAGTTATGGAAAAATTATTATGGAACAATTCACCTAACGGTTTTGCAACTGCAATAATTCTTTTATGCGTATTCGGCGGCACACAATTATTCTGTTTGGGATTGATTGGAGAATATGTGGGACAAGTTTACAGAGAAGTAAAAGGACGTCCAAGATACATAAAAGATGTTGAATTAAAATAGCCTTTATTTTAGGACTTCAAATGCCTCATTAACTACTTCGCTAACATCAAAACCCACATCGTCTTTTCCTTCTGAAGAAATCCAAATAAGATATTCAATATTTCCTGAAGGCCCTTTGATTGAGGAATAAGTCAACCCTTTGATTGTATATTCAAGAGTTTTTGCACAAGCAATAACATTATCTATTACTTCTTCATGAACTGCTTTACTTCTTACAACACCGCCTTTTTCAACTTTTTCCTTACCTGCTTCAAATTGAGGTTTGATTAAAAGTATCATTTCATGAAAGTCCGGTGCTAATAATTTTTTTAAATTATCTAAAACTTTTGTTAATGAAATAAAAGATAAATCACTTACCAAAAGATTTGCAACAGGTTCATTTTTATCGTAAATATCAGAGAAATCACAATTTTTTAAATTTGTTCTCTCGATTGTTTTTACACGGCTATCTGACCTTATTTTCCAATCAAGTTGTCCGTATCCGACATCTGCTGCATATACAAATTTTGCACCGTTTTGCAGCAAACAATCAGTAAACCCTCCTGTTGAAGCACCTGCATCAAGACAAATTCTGTCTTTTGGAGAAAAATTAAAAGCATCAAGTGCTTTTTTTAATTTAAATCCTCCGCGAGAAACATAAGGCATTGATTTAACAACAATTTCGTATTCCTTTGCCGGATTTATTTGAAAACCTGATTTTGTTATATACTCATCATTAATTTTTACGTGTCCCGCCAAAATTGCAGCAGCAGCTTTGCTTTTAGTTTCAAAATAACCTAAATCCGTAAGGTATTTATCCAGTCTTTCCTTCATAACCCAAATACCTCACGTGCATTATTTGTCGTTGCATTATCAATTTCTTCAAAAGTTGTTTCTCTTAGATTTGCGATTTCTTGCGCAACATATTTTACAAAAGCCGGCTGGTTTTCTTTTCCTCTGTATGGAACAGGAGTTAAATACGGTGCGTCAGTTTCTAACAAAAGTTTTGACAATGGGATTTCTTTTGCAACTTCTTTTGTTTTTACTGCATTTTTAAAGGTTACGACACCGCCAAGGGCTATATAATACCCTTCTTTTATACATTCTTTTGCAAATTCTACACTGCCCGAAAAACAGTGCATAACAATTTTTGATCCTTTATTGTATTTTTTAAGAATATCAAAAGTGTCTTTATGCGCTTCTCTATCGTGAATTGATATCGGAAGATTTAGTTCGTTTGCTATTTTTATTTGTTTTATAAAAATTTCTTTTTGTAAATCATTGAATGATTTATCCCAATAGTAATCAAGTCCGATTTCACCAATTGCAACAATTTTTGGATTTTTTGAATATTCAATAATTATATTTTCTACGTCATCATTCCAGTCTTTGACTTCGGACGGATGTACACCAAGCATTCCGTATACGTTGTCATATTTTTCGACAAGTTCCATAACTTCTTCAATATCTTTGGGATACGCAGAAGGCACGATAATCTTTTCTACACCATTATCAAAGGCGTTTTTTAGAATTTCATCAATTGAAATTTCTTCAATCATATTTATATGTGTATGTGTATCTATCATAATTAAAATTATAACACGATTGTGATATAATCTAGGCATGGAAGACAGAGTTCTAAAAATTGCACATCTTTATCCAAAACTTTTGAACCTATATGGCGATATGGGAAATATAATAACTCTCACCAAACGCTGTGAATGGCGCGGAATAAAAGTTGAAATAGATAATATCGGAATAGGTGATGAAATAGGGGAACACGATTTTTATTTCATTGGCGGAGGTCAAGATAAACAGCAGCAGGATGTCGCACAAGAGCTTTATCGTCATAAGGAATTTTTAACCACAGAACGTGATAATGGGGCGGTATTTTTGGGTATTTGCGGCGGATATCAATTATTCGGTCATTATTATCAACCGTTTGAAGGTGATAAATTGTTCGGAATAAGTTTATTAGACGCATATACAGTAGCCGGTAAAAAAAGATTTATCGGAAATGTTACTATAAAAACAGACTTTTTAACTCCGCAAACACTTGTAGGATTTGAAAATCACAGTGGCCTGACATACCTTCAAGGAGATACCAAACCTCTTGGAACATCAATAGTAGGGAACGGAAATAATGGTGAAGATAAATTTGAAGGTGCAAGGTATAAATGCGTATTTGGAACATATTTACATGGTTCACTTCTACCTAAGAACCCGCATTTTGCAGACTATTTGATCAAATTAGCACTCCAAAAACGCTATGGCGATGTTGATTTACCGGAGCTGAACAGCGAAATTGAATTAAACACCCATAATTCACTAATCGGAAAGGCTTACTAATGATAAAAGAGCTTTACGATAAGTGGTGCGGAATTTCTGATAAAATAAGATTTTTGATAATTGGGGGTATTAATGCGGCTTTTTCATACTTAATATTTGCAATTGCGCTCTATTTAATTGGCCATGAACATTATCAATTGTGTGTTGCGCTTCAATGGATTATTTCATCGTTTTTTTCTTTTGTTAACCAAAAGGTTTTTGTATTCTGCACTAAAGGTCATTGGGTTGAAGAATATCTAAAATGCTGTACCACTTGGTTTATAAGCTATTTATTAAACGTTGTAATTTTGGAATTACTGGTCAGGTTCTTTATTCCAAACGCTTATATTTCACAAATTATTTCAATATTTGTGGTTTCTGTTTCAACTTATATTTTATTTAAGTACTTCGCTTTTAGGCGCTAACATACTGTCAAAATAAAAGAAAATTTTTGCTATCCGAGAACAGACTTAATTGATGATATTAATTTTTGAGTAGCTTCTTCAGGTGTGTATTTTTCTTGTTCATCAGTTTCACGAACTTTATATTCAACTAAACCTTCTGCGATTGTTTTGCCGACAGTAACTCTGTATGGGAAGCCGATTAAATCAGCATCTTTAAATTTAACACCGGCTCTTTCATCTCTATCGTCGAGTACAACTTCAATACCTGCAGCTTGCAAATCGTTATACATTTTTTCAGCAACATTCATTTGAAGTTCATCATTTACGTTTACCGGAACAATTACAACATGGTACGGCGCAATTGCAACAGGCCATTTTATACCGTGTTCATCGTAATGAGCCTCAACTGCTGCAGCAGCAGTTCTTGAAATACCAATACCATAACAGCCCATAATATAAGGTTGAGCTTTACCGTTTTGGTCTAAATAAACAGCATTCATTGGTTTTGAATATTTTGTACCTAATTGGAAAATATTACCAACTTCTATCCCCCTTGTAACAAACAACGGTTTACCGCATTGAGGACAAAGTTCACCTCGTTCAACAAGTCTTATGTCAACGTAATTTAATTCTCTTCCTAAATCAGAATGATTTGCACCTACTAAGTGTTTGTCTGTTTGATTTATACCAACAACGTAGTTTTTCATATCACGAACTGTTTCATCAGCAAACAAAGGAATATCTTCAAACCCTTTCGGACCGATAAAACCGGGAACTGCATTAAATCCATGCTGTTCCATCATTTCGGCAATTTCTTCAGAAGTTGCAATTCTTATTTCAACTCCGCCTGCAGCGTTCATCAATTTAGTTTCTTCAACGGCTTTATCTGCTCTGATTAATGCTATAACAGGTTTTTTATCAACAATATAAACGAGTGATTTTAATATAAGAGTTGACGGAATATTTAAAAATGCACTTAATTCTTCAATTGAATGTGTATTTGGAGTATCCAAAACTTTTGCTTCTTTAAAATATCCTTTTCCGTCAATGACAGCTTCAGGTAATTTGGAAATTGCGTGATTTGAATTTGCCGAATAATCGCAATCATTGCAGTAGAAAACATCATTTTCACCGGCATCAGTATCTGTAATGACCATAAATTCGTGAGAAACACTGCCGCCTATTGCCCCTGAATCTGATTGAACGGCTTTTGTATCAAGTCCGCAACGGTTAAAGATTCTCGTATATGCATTCCACATATTTTGATATTCTTTGTCCAAATCTTCCTGACAAGTTGCGAAAGAATACGCATCTTTCATTATAAATTCACGTCCTCTTAGAAGTCCAAAACGAGGTCTGACTTCATCTCTGAATTTTGATTGAATTTGATATAAATTTACCGGTAATTGTTTGTAAGATTTTAAACCGTCACGGGCGATTGAAGTAATAACTTCTTCGTGAGTAGGTCCAAGGCACATTTCTCTATTGTGCCTGTCTTTTAAACGCATCAATTCTTTTCCGTACACACCCCATCGACCTGATTCTTCCCAAAGTTCTTTTGGTTGGACAAACGGCATCAAAAGTTCCTGAGCACCAGCTCTGTCCATTTCTTCTCTTACGATATTTTCGATTTTCTTCAAAACTCTCCACATCAAAGGTAAATAGTTATAAACACCAGATGTTAATTTCCTGATAAAACCGGCTTTTACAAGTAGTTTATGTGATACTACTTCAGCATCTGACGGGTATTCTCTCAAAGTCTGTACAAACAATTTCGACATTTTCATAAATCTTATCCTCTTTTTATGTTTTTATATTAACACAAAAAGATTATTTTAAATAATCATCCATTTCTTGTTTGATTAAATGAGCAGAAATCGAAAGTGTAGTATTGTGCCTGATTGCTTCAGTCATATTTTTGATATATTCGTTTTTATTCTCCTGCATTTTATAAACTTGTGCCATAAAATAATATAAATCTCCTTCTTCCGGACAATTATCTAGCGCCTTCATCAATACAGTTTCAGCCTCAAACAACTCATTATTTTTCATTAGAATTTTAGAATAAATTTTATACGCCTCAACATCTTTAGGATTGAATTCCAAAGTTTTCTCCAGATTATAAACGGCTTCAGAATAATTACCCTCTTCATAATCTATAGAAGCAATATTAAAATGAGCCCAACTATAACCGGGTGAAAGCTCTAATACTTTTGAAAATTCTTCTTTCGCGCCTTCGGTTTCTCCGAGTTCTTTTAAAATATTGCCTATATAGAAATGAGCGTAAACATCTTCATCATTTAAATCAATAGCCCTTTGAAAATAATAAATGGCAGCATCAAGCTTATTCTTTTTTAAATAACAAATACCGAGCGAAAAATAAGAATTTGAATCATTCTTATCTCTTTCCAAAACATAATCAAAACACTCAATTGCATCATCATATTGTTTTTTATCTATATACACAAGTCCTAAATTATAATAAGCATCAATATCCGGAGATATTTCCACAGATTTTTTATAAGCTTTTTCAGCTTTATTTAAATCTTTTAATTTTTCATAAGTTATACCGAGATTATAATACAATCCGCTATCATCGGGAAAAATTTCAGAAAGATATAAAAAATGACGTAATGCTTCCTCTGGAAAATTACAGTCCAAAAGTAATATCGCAAATTCTCTTCTAACTTGAAAATTTGTTGGATCTTCTTTCAGAATATTTTGTAATTCCTCTATTTTATCAAATTTCGACATAATTGAATTATACAAGTTTTGTTAAATAATTGCAAAAATGTAAAATGTTGTATAAGATAATAGATGTTGGGTTTATACTCGGCATATATATTATAAGGAGAATGGGATATGAGATATTTAGCTGTTATTTTATCAATGTTTTTATTTATACAAGCATGTGATGCCGCACCATTAAATGGTAAAGCCAAAACCAAAAGAATTCCTGCAGGAACTCAATTTGAGCTTCAATTGACAGAGCCTGTTTCTTCTCTTTTAAGCCAAGAAGGGACTGAATTTACTGCAATTTTAAAAACAGATCAAACAACAGATAACGATGTAATTTTACCAATGGGCTCATTGGTCAGAGGTACAGTAAGACGTGTTGAAGGTGCAAAAAGATTTTCAAAAGGTGCAGTTTTGTATTTGGATTTTGACCATGTAGTAACTCCAAACGGCAGACAGCTGCCTTTGTCTATGACTGTGGTTAACAGAGGCGATTTAACTTATGACGGCGGCATTGCAGGTTCCGGCGGATATAAAGATGCATTAATTGAAAATTGGCAGACAACAAAAGAAATTACAAAAACTTGTACCGAATGGGGCGGTGATGTATTTGATGATGTACCCGTTGCAGATCAAGTTATGACCGGTGTAGGTGCAGTTGGCGGTGCAGTTGGCGGCGGAGCATTTTATGCGTATGACTTTTTTGCTGATATGGTAAAAAAGGGCAAGCAGGTAAATCTTAACAAGGGGGATGTTTTGTATGTAATTCTTACAGAACCTATTGATGTTCCTGTAATGTAAGGTTCTTAATTATAAAAAAGGCTCCCTACGGGAGCTTTTTTCATAATAAATTTGCTATTATTTCTTTATTATAATTTTCGTCTTTACAAGGTTTTATCATATTGCTATGACGTTCTTCATTGAAAACAATTTTCCCTTCAACGTGGACAAATTTTTCAGCTCCTCTTAAAAAAGCTTCGTAAGCAGTATCCAAATGACCTATATCAAGCGCAACAAATCCTGCGTTTGCCAAATCATCTGCCAAAACAGTTGCAGTAGGTCCTAATGCAAGGATAAACATTTTGTCCATTTCTTGTTTTAAGCATTCCTCTAAAATTTCATCATATTTTGAAAAAGCATCTTTTATAGGGCACAAAATTCTTTTAATTGATTTTGTGTTTGAAAACAAATCGTTTCCAACGCCCAAACGACTTCCTGCACCTTCCACAATAACAATGTCTTTATTTTTCCAAAGCTGTTTAATTTTTGAAAAATAATCCATCCCCTGTTCTTTTGAAACAAATTTTACTCTGCGAGTAAACATACTATCAATGTATTCTTTTTTAAAATTAAGATGTTTATAAACCTCTTCGCGGCAGCCAACTGCGACTTTTCGCATATAATCACTAGGCGGATAACCGAAAATATCTATTATTCCAACCAATAAATTATCATTTTCATATTTAAGAATAGTTTTTAATCTTTCCGACAATTTTTCATCAGCTTTTTGAAAACTTATATTTTCACCCATCATAAGTTTAAACTCGCCATCACCATACCTTGCAAGAGATTTACCGGATGAAATTGTTTTATATAGAGAATCTTCCTCAGACATAACTTTTGGGAGTCTTATACTAGCCAAAGTTCTTGGATCTTTAAGCTCGTATAACAAATTATCAAGTATCATTTTGTCTTTACTATAATTTTTGCGCAATTTTATTTTCAAACCGAAAAAATTTATCTCGTATCTGCCATTTGTTTTTTTTATATAGAACATATAACTCCCTTCAAAACCATTCTACTATAAAAAGATAATTTGTAATAATTTTCTTAACATTTAGACATTTAGGACATAATATTGTTTAATTAAATATATGAGCGATGAGTTAAACAAAAAAGTTATCGATTTGTTTTCAAAACACAAAACATCTGATAAAGTCAAATTTTATGCTGGTTTTAATTATGTTAGGATTGATAAGGACCATTACGGTAATAAATTTAATCCTGAACATTTGTTAGAATATGCCAAAAATTGTCACTATATTGTCAGAGTTATGAGAGAAAATAAAGGTGAAACGGTTCTTTATAACTATGATGTACCAAATTCCGAACTTTTTAAATTTATCAAATCGTTTGAAGAAAACACTTTAGATGGGACAATTATCGAAATTGATAAATATTTTCCCGACAATCCTGCGTAAAAATTATGAATTGTGTATATAGAGAACAAGCCTTATATAAATGCAGCAAGCCTTACCAATACGTAGGGGGCGAATTCTTATCATATAATAAAGATTTTGACAATTCAGAACTTAGAATTGCTTTTGCATTTCCTGACAAATATGAAATAGGAATCAGTAATTTGGGTGTCAGGATACTTTATGATTTAATTAACAAACAGCCAAATTGTATGTGCGACAGAGTCTATGCTCCGGAACCGGATTTTGTTCCCGAGATTTTATACGGTTTGGAAAGCAAACGCCCTGTGAAAGATTTTGATGCTGTTTGTATATCATTGCAGTATGAAATGTCTTACCCTACTGTATTAAAGATGCTTGAAATGTCAGGCATACCATATAGAAATGATATGAGAGGAGAAGATTCTCCGATAATTATTGCAGGTGGTCCATGTGCATTCAACCCACTTCCTTTGGCTGAATTTGTTGATGTATTTATGATAGGTGATGGAGAAGACAGTATTATTGAAATTTGTGAGATCCTAAAAAGGACAAAAGGTTTGTCAAGAAATGAACGCATAAAAGCTTTGTGTGAAGGAGAAAATTCCGGTCGTTGGTCTTTACTGACAGGTGGCAAAGTTACTAAAAGAGTTGCACAATTAAAATACGATACAGCACTAAAATCTTATCCAATCCCATTTTCTACTTCAGTTCAAGATAGGGCTGTTGTTGAAATCAGAAGAGGCTGCGGCAGAATGTGCCGTTTCTGCCAGCCTGGACATGTAACTCTCCCTATAAGAGAAAGAGAAGCTGAAGATATTATTAGAATTTCAAAAGAGCTTGTTCAAAATACGGGATATGATGAGTATTCTTTGCTATCGCTTTCCTCAAACGATTACAAAAATATCAATGATGTAATAAAAGAACTTTCTGTTGATTTTTACGACAAAAAAGTTTCAGTATCACTGCCAAGTCAAAGAATTGACGGGTTTAATCTTGAACTTGCGAATTTAGTACAAAGTGTAAGAAAATCAACTATGACGCTTGCTCCTGAAGCGGGCAGCCAAAGGCTTCGTGATGTAATTAAGAAAAATATTACTGAAGAACAGATTATAAACACGGTTTTAACATTGTATGAAAACGGCTGGTCTCGTGTAAAATTCTATTTTATTTGCGGGTTGCCTACAGAAACACTTCAAGACATGGATGAAATGGCAGAACTTTTGAGCAAAATTAAATGGCAATGCAAACAAATAAAAAGAGAGAAAGGCTTAACACACGGGATGGATATTACGTGTACTCTGTCAATATTTGTTCCGAAACCGTTTACACCTTTTCAATGGTGTCCTCAAATGCCTTTAGAAAAAGTTACTGAGCATATAAAATATTTGAAAGAGAAAATTGCACATCTAAAAGGGGTGAAAATAAATTATCATGAACAATTTACTTCACAGATAGAAGCCGTTTTAACAAGAGGAAATTTAGATTTGTGTAAGTATATAGAAGCTCTTTATAAAAAAGGTTGTTATCTGGATGCTTGGGGCGAGTTTATGAAGGAAGATGTCTGGAAAGAAACTGCTGATGCTCTGAATACAAATTTGTCTGAACTTGCGCAAAAAGAATACAATCTTGAAGAAGAATTACCATGGGATTTTATCAATGTGGGTTTGGATAAAAAATGGCTTGCGGATGAATACAAGGCTGCGTTTGAGAATAAAACCTATTCTACTTGTGAAAAGGCTTGTGTAAATTGCGGAGTTTGTCAAAATTTAAAAGTTAAAAAGGTTTTAGCAAAGCCTTATAAGGTTTCAGATGAAACTGAGAAAAAGTTAAAAGAATTAAGAGTTTTAGCTCACAGAGACCCGACAAAAGAATCAATTTACAGAGATGTATTTAAGTATAGAATTAAAATTACAAAGACCGATATTTTAAAATATTTTTCACATCTTGATTGGCAAAATACATTTTTAAAAGCGCTTTCAAGAAGCGGGTTAAAAATAGCATATTCTCAAGGATTTAATCCTATGATGAAAATATCAATGGGAGTTGCTTTACCTTTGTTTGCTGAGAGTTTATGTGAACTTGTTGATATTGAATTGTACGAAAATATTTCACCTGAAATTATCAAACAAAAGTTGGAGAAAGTATTACCTGAGCAGTCAAAAATTATAAGTATTGTAAATTTGGAAAAATCAGCCAAAGCGATTGATGTAACAGTTCAATGGGCCGAATATAAAATCGAAATTTTTGATAAATCTCTTTACGATTTTGAAAATTTAATATATAATACCAACAGAGTTTTATCATCTCCCGAAATTTATGTGGAGAAGAAAAACAAAAAAGGTTTACTTAAAAAAACAGACATTAAACCATCAATTAAATCATATGAATTTAGAGATGAAAGTCTGTTTATAGTATTAAAAACAGGTCAAACAACCGAAGGGGCTATTCCTGCTTTGAGAGCTGATGTCTTGATGGATTTGATTGCACCGGATGTAATTTTTAAAATTACTCGCACAAGGTTTTTTGACGATTGTTTGAATGAATTATAGTAAAGGATTTTTTATGGAAAAACAACAACAAAACAACAAACAAAACAAAAGAATCATTATTGCAGAACGAGATAATATCGCTGCAGTTATGGAAAACGGAAGAGTTTCCGATTTTATTATTTCAAGGGGAGATGTTATTTTAGGAGATGTTTATTTGGCTACCGTTGATAACATTTTGCCAAGTATTGATGCCGCATTTGTTAATGTTGGTGTCGATAAAATGGGATTTTTACATGCACAAGATGTTATGGGAAAAGGCTCTTTAAAAGATAAACTTTCTCCGAAACAAAAACTTATTGTTCAAGTAGTTAAAGAACCCACAGGACACAAAGGTCCAAGAGTAACAACAGAAATTAGTCTTCCGGGAAGATTTTTAGTATTGATGCCAAACGAACCCGGCATAAGTATAAGTAAAAAAATTGAAAATTCTAAAGAAAGAGCAAGGCTAAAATCTGTGGTCAGCTTAATAAAACCCGTAGGCGTAGGCGTTATTATCAGAACCGAAGCAGAAGGCCAATCTGAAGCTGATATTCAAGAAGATTTAGAAATCCTTCTTGAAAAATGGAATAACATTATAACTTCTGCTGAAACTCTGACCCCGCCAAATCTTTTGTATAGAGATCAAGATTTGTTATACAGAACAATCAGAGAAGCTTGTACAGAAGATACAAAAGAAATTGTTGTAGATACAGCTTTTGCACTTCAACGTGTACAAAATATCTTGCAGAATTGGCATATGAATAAAAATATTCAAGTTACTTTGTATAAAGGTTCTGAACCTTTATTGATAGCAGAAGATATTCATAAAGAAATCAAAGCAGCTTTGAATGTTAAAGTAAATATGCCATCGGGCGGATACTTGTTTATTCAACAAACAGAAGCATTGACCGTAATTGATGTAAACAGCGGTAAATTTACAAGCTCATCAACTCAAGATGAAACTATTTTAAAAACTAACATTGAAGCAGTGCACGAAATTGCAAGGCAGCTTCGTTTAAGAAATATTGGCGGAATGATTATTGTAGACTTTATCGATATGATGTCTCGCTCAGATAAACTGGCAATGCTTGAAGAACTTGAAATTGCACTTGAACCTGATAAAGCAAAACCTCAAGTCGGTCAAATCTCTGATTTGGGTCTGGTAGAATTGACTCGCCACAGACAAGGTCAATCTTTATCTGAAATATTTACAAAAAAATGTCCTCACTGCCAAGGTACAGGCTATTTCATGAATGAATTTAATTTCGCATCTCCTACAGCTGAGGGTGAATACAGAGCGAAAGCTGCAAAAATGAAATTACCTGTAAACAATTTCAAGAAGAAAAATAACAAAAAACAAAATAATGAGCAGCCGCTTCCGGAAGCTCAGGTTATAGAAGAAGTTCAACAACCGCTTGAAGTTCAGGTTGAAAATCCTTCTGTTGAAGCTATAAAAGAAGTTGAAAAACGCGAAACTAAAAAAGGCCGTGGCAGAAAATCTAAATTTGAAAAGAAACCGGAAGCTAAAGCAATTGAACCTCAAATAGAAACAGCTAAAACAGTTTTGAAGCCAAACGAGGAAATAAAGCCTGTAGTAGAAGTTTCAAAAGAATCGCAAAATGAAACGGAAATACCGGCTGAAGAAACTCCAAAACGTACAAGAAGACCAAACAGAGGTGCTTCAAAAACCACAAAAACCAGAAAACCTCGTACAACAAAAGCGAAAAAAGAAAATGAATAAATTAATTTTAACAGTTATAACTATATTATGCACAGCGCAGGCGGGATTTTGCGTTCCGCCGGCTATGCGTGATGTAATTGTCAAATTTTCATTTGCAATGGGCGGGGTTTTATTATCCTCGTTTTTGATATTTTTAGGTCTATCGGTTTATAACAAATTTAGAGGTAATAATGATATCGAACTTACTCCTGAAGAAGAAGTTCTTAGAACTCCTAAAACCATCGATCAGGCAGTTAAATTTTATATCAGAAAGAACAGGTTAAAATGAAAAGAAATGCATTTGGCGCAATTGATTTGCTTTTAGGACTTTTAATACTTGGTGTTATAGCTGTATTTTCTATGAATACTTTTAAAAATACTTCATCGACACTAATGCCAACCGGTAATACAAAAAATGTTCGTCAATATGTTGATGAACAAGTTAATCAGATAGAAGATTTGAAAAAACAATCCGAAGATATACAAAAAGAGATGTTAAAAATGAATAATTATTAAAAAAGTCCGCTTTATGCGGACTTTTTAATTATCTTCTGGAATTTAATTTAGCTAATAGTCTTAAGATTTCCATATACAACCAAACCATGGTAATCATAAGTCCCATTGCGCCAAACCATTCGTAATCTTTGCTGAGCATTCTCTCCGAAGCACTCTCAATAAAGAAAAAGTCTTGAATTAATGAAACTGAAGCAAAACCGACAACAACTAAACTGAATATAATACCTATCGGACCTGCATCAAAAATTTGTGGGATACTTCTACCGAAAAATGATGCAGCTATTTGTATTAAATAAATTGCACATATAGATAATAAACCTGTTTTTATGACAGAAGCAAGTTTATCTGTATATGTAATCATTTTTGCTTTGTATAACATTAACATGACAAATAGCGCAGCAAAGGTTAAACTAATTGCTTGTAAAACGATGCCTTGATATCGGGCTTCAAATACCGTAGAAAATCCGCCTAAAACAAAGCCTTCTAAAAGAGCATATGGTGCAGCAGTATATTTTGCAAGTCTTATGTTAAAACAAGTGACCAGTACAAGAATGAAACCGATTATTGCGCCGGCAATCATTAGAGTTTGGGCAAGTCCCGGATTGCCGGAAAGCATATTATAAACACTTATTGCTGCACCGGCGAGCAGACATACTGAAAGCATAAAAATTTTATTAACTGTACCGTTAATAGTCATTGGTTCATCGTAAATTATTCCTTGATTTATTCTGCCGTCATCTACCAACTCGGCTTCATAAACTTTGTCTTGTGAATAGTCATTTTCTTGAGGTGAAAACCTGTTATTGTTAAGTATTGGGTTAGACATAATAATTCTCTCCTTTTGGCATAATTATACAACAAGTTTTATGATTTTTCCATAGCTCTAAGTTGCTTTATTGCGTTTAGTTCAGGTTGGTTTTCGAAAAGTGTATTTAAAATTATTTCAATTGTCTTGGTATGAACATCATTTATAGAAAGATTTTTTGTTTTTTTAGCTAATACTGCTTGTTGTTGTGCCATAATTTCTATACTTCTAAAATTAGCTTCACCGGCGAATTCGACTATACCAGTTGGTATAGGCGCTGTATAAACATATTCTATCGGATCTTTTTCTCTTGCCATTTTTTCAGCTTCAGTATTTACAGGTGCTCCAATCATTTCATGAGCATCCGGTTTAAGTTCAGAAAAATTTCTTGCCAATCTTGACTTTAAAAATTTGTTTTGATCCCTAAATCTAAGCAAATCCATATCAAGCTTATCTATAGGTATTCTGATCAAAACAAGTTTATCATCACCTCGAGCAATTCGTTGAAACAGAATATAACGTAAATCAACATTATTAAAAATATTTTTCCATTTTAAAAAGAAATTTTGTAAGTTTATAAGAAAAACACCGCATAATTTTTTACCGCAATCATCAAGTGTAGGTTTTATCATGCCACTTTCTAGAATTTTTTTATAACGCCAATCGTTAGTAGCGTGGTATAAATATCTGTCTATATTATATTTATTTCCAAAATGAGGATTTGCCTTGGTTTGGGAACGTTTTGTATTATAATCACTTCTTACAGGGGAAATATTTATCATATCTATATAACATACGTAAAAAAAAAATTTGCTATCAAAGTACTTTACAATAAAATTTTTCTGTTATATAATGAACAAGTCGACAGTTGATGTCGGAGTTATTCCTCAGTAGCTCAATGGCGGAGCAACCGGCTGTTAACCGGTAGGCTGTTGGTTCGAGTCCAACCTGGGGAGTTTTTTCTATATTTAGGGTATAATTTTTCGGACACTTTTGAAATCGGTTTTTGAGATGTTTAATCGCTGTGTTTGGCTTTGTGTTTGAGTTGTACCCGCTTCCTGTAGATTATCAGAGAGATTGAGAAAAGTACCCCCGGAAGTTTGAGAGAATTCTCAAACTTTTTAAGTTTTCGGGGAAAAATTGTAGATTATCAGAGAGTAACTGTAAAATACAGAGATTGAGAAAAGTACCCCCGGAAGTTTGAGAGAATTCTCAAACTTTTTAGGTTTCGGGGGAAGAATTTCAAAACAATCTGATACAAACTCTCAAACTTACTGATAATCCACTCTCAAACTAACTGATACTTTTTTGATAAGTTTTATGTTTTTGAAAATATTTTAAACACTGTTTAAACACTAATAAAACTTTGTTTGAATAATAATTTTTTACAAGTTTTATATTCTTGTATCTTCTGCAAAACAATAATTTTGCCAATTTTGATTAATTTCATCAAACCATATCAAATAAGCAGAATCTTTATAAGCATGTAAATCTTTATATTTTTCGTAACATATATGAGACGGCTCTCTTATAACTTTTATAATCCATACCAACATTTCATTTTTATTGTTTAGTTTTTCAAGAAACATATTTTTATCAATGCATAAAAAGTTTTGTTGTTCTACCCAAGGTTTTCCTACATTAAAATATTTTGCAATTACTTCACTAGCATTATTTGTATATGTTACTCCATCACCATCTGAAATGCCGAGTAGTTCTCTGATATATTTTGATGGAAATTCATAATATATATCTTGACCATTTGAATAGTTTGCTGTGCACTGTTCTATACATTTTATCAATTTATACTTAACTATTTTGTTATTAGAAATGGTGCTATATTGCAGGTCTTCGTAACGATTTATTTTCCAAGACATTTGGCAAATTTCTTTAGGCGTAATATAGCAATCCGACAATGTTTGACTATGCATATCATTGTTATTAAATAAATCTCGACATAATTCTTTCCTTCTATTTTTAAGGTCTTTTAAAAATATAGGAAATGATTCTTTTGCAATAATTAAAGAATTTAGAAATAAACATGTTTGTGTTTTTAAATGCGGTTCTTTTATTAAATTAAAGGAGTATAAGCATAGCCATTGTTTATTATTTTCTAATAAAGGTGGATAATCCTTAATTTTAATCCAGTTTTCAAAATCTGGAATAGGTGCATCTTCAATCCATTTTATTATTCCCTCTTTGGAATGTTCTATATTTGTAATTACTGGAGATAAATTTTCAGGAATATACCATTCCTGGGATAACATATCTTCTTCAATATCTGTATTATACATTTCTTGTGCCGGATTTATTAAGTCTGAAACTAGTAAGCTATAATCATCAATTTTTTCAATATCATAATCATTTCGGGGTGTAATAATATCGCTTAAATATCCGTATATTTCATGTTTAAAGCACCATATATATTTTTCACACAATGTCATAATTCTGCTTTTTGAACCATGATCTGCAGGATAGCAAATGCCTTTTACCCCACTATCTGCTTTATCTGTATCTTCATTCCATCCATTCTGTTTTAAATATGCATATGCCGCACCAAGCACAAATTGATCTGAACGTATACTATCAAGACTTAAATCTTTTGCAATTTGTTTTAATAATTTTGTTGCTTCATTATTATAATGTTCATATGGATTTACATTTTCAGGTTTGCTGTTAATAACTTTATCTATATGTTCATTTGCCGCAATTATTTCTTCATCAGATAATTGTTTGTTTATAATAATTTGAATATCTTCATATTTTTTTCTTTGATTTATCAAATATTCTTTTAACCCTAATAATTTTTCTTTATCTAAGGGATTTAATTCTGAATATTCTTTGAGAATCTTTTCGATTTCTTCTTCATCAAAATCATCATAATATTCTGGTGGTTCTATACAATCCTGTTCATATGCTTTTTCAAAAAATAGATGACTTATATTATCACAAAGGACATAACGAGATAAATCATAAGTAATTGGTTCAAACCCGCCCATTCTACTTCCGTTGGTTCCTTCTATATCAATTTGTAAATCTCCATTGCTCACGAATGGTGGAATGCATATTAAGAGTTCATCTTCTGATATCAAGTTATTTGTAAACAAATTTTGTGCAATGCATCTTGCATATTGTCTTATGGCAATATTATTTGTAGATAATATTTTGGATGAATTAAAAATTTCATTAAATATAAAATCTTTTAAATTTTGTAATATATCTATATTTGCAGATTTTGAATATGCCAAACCCATGGCAATTGCTAATAATTCTTCTTTCATTTGTGGATCATTAGTTGTTTTATATGTTAAATCGAATAATTTAATAAATTCATTTGGAGATAACAGTGCCCACTTCATTAATTCTTTTCTATACTCTTCTCTTTTAATATTATCAATGTTTGTTAAAGTCCAAGCATAAATCAGAGGTAATCCATCAAAGGTATCACTTGAAGTTAATTGATATACATCAGGTTTAAGTTCACATTGTATTTCACATACCCATTTTTGTCCTTCACTATCTCTTAACCATTTCTGAATAGACCACATAAGGTCACGCTGCATTGGCAATTCAAATTTGCTTAAAAATTCATGCAATAATATGCCACCTAAAGGGTGCTTGGGAATACGTGCAACTGGAAGAATTAATTCGTTTAATGTCATTATTAAACAGGAAGCATTGTGACCCATAAATTTTAAAATACGCTCTTTATATTCTTGGGATACTTCTATTGTATTATTTGCTAAAGCAAAAAAAGCTAACCGAACAAGCGAATCACAATTTAAATTTTTCCTAAAATATGGTATATCTGAAATCAGCAGATTTTTCTTCTCTAATAATAATGCAGAATATATTGATAAACTATCTTCCGCTTCTATTCCAGTTTGCGAAAATTCTGTTTCCAAAGGATTATCATATTTTTCTATTAGATGAACAGCTAAAGTATAATCGAAAAAGGGTTGAATGCCTTTCATATAATAAATTGTTTGTGGCGATAATAGTGTTTTGGAATGTTCTATATATCTTTGAATAAACCCATTATTTTCAAGAAAATCTAATATTGTTATTATATCTGCTTTTTCTAATAAAGACAGATTTTTATTATTTAGTAGTATTTTAGTTAGTTCATCCTCATATATAACTGTATTTCTTGTAAAATAATCTGACAATAATAATAAAATATTATGAATTATATAATTTGATGCAGAAAATTTTGGACATGCCTTGCAAAATTCTTCTTCAATGTTTTTTAGTTTCTGCCGTATTAAATTTGTAATTGTATATAGTTTATTTTCAATGCCATTAATTTTTTGATTTTCAAATAATTCACAAAACAACTTTAATGATAAAGGAGTTCTTAAAACCCATTTTATCAGATCTGGATTCTCAATTTGAATATTAAAGGCATTAATATATGGTTCAAACAATTTGTATGTAGGCGTATCGCCATTTTCATTTATATAAAACATTTTTTTGTTTAAATCATCTTTATAATCAATTTGATCTGAAACATTGTACCTTGAGCTAAATACAAATTTTAGCCTTGGATATTTTTTGCCAATAATACTTGCTTCGTTTATTTTATTTATCCAAAAATCATAAGGTTTAATTTCGTCCAAACCGTCTATGCAAATTATTATTTTGGCTTTATATGTTTTTTTATTTGCAGATTCTACTTCAATATTTTTGATTTCATTTAATATGCATAATGATTCTAGGGCAGATAAGATTTCATCCTCGGACCAAGTATCAGCTAAATTTAAAGTTTTTATTAAAATATCTTTCCACGATGCACTATCCGGAACATTTTTAGCTGTTATAAAAATTGGGATATTGTATTCTTCTTGTAAACATTTATCAATAAATCCTGCAATACCATGGGTTTTACCTGTTCCAGGAGAGCCAACCACCCATAATACATGCTGAAATAGGAGTAATTCTCGATTCTTTTTTATAAAATTAATAACAATGTAATCATAATTTTTAACTATTTTTTCTAATTTACTATAATATGAATTTGATCTGCCATTGCATTTTTCAAATATTTCTAAAAGAGAACCGAAGTTAATTTGTTCTATATCTTCAATTGTATAATCATTAATTTCTGCAGATATTAGAAATATATTGTTTTTTATAATATCTATATTATCATTTATTGTTTTACTAAT